>NZ_JABERS010000002.1:0-199202 GCF_013168745.1 Aeromonas sp. TW 6
CCAGGAATCGCATGCGTTTCCTGGCGTTGGTTTCTGCCTTGGCGAGGGCCAAGAAATCGATTGGATCGGACATACTGAGTACAGTGAAACCAGAATAGAGCAATTAGATCACATCTTTAATCTGATTGGTATTAGCTGTAACTTGTTGAATGGCAGAAACAGGTGGTGGCCCTACCAGCCACATCCCGGCACTCGAGTCCCCCGCCTTGGCTGCTACCTTCCGGTCCTGACCAGGTCGACGGGTTATCAATGCGAGAGGACCAATAGGACCACCGGCGAGGAGAATAGGCAAACTGGCCCCTCAATGCAATGGCTTTCTACCGCATCACGAGCCGTTCGCCTTATTTTTCAACAATCTGGCCAAGGGTTCAGCTAAAGAGCATGAATTTGGCACCCACCAGCAACATGAGCAGGGCAAAGGCCTGCTTGAGCCGCCGGGGTGACATTCGGTGTGCCAGTCTGGCGCCCAGACGGGCAAACTGGGTGCTGGTGAGCACGATGCCAAGCAGGGCTGGCAGATAGATGAATCCGACGCTCCACTCGGGCAGATCGGCGTCTCCCCAACCGGCATAGAGGTAGCTGAGGCTGCCTGCCAGGGCGATGGGCATGCTGCAGGCGGCGGAGGCGGCCACGGCGTTGCGCATGGGCACCGAATTCCAGGTGAGGTAAGGCACGGTCAGCGAGCCGCCACCGATGCCGAACAAGGCCGACATCCAGCCGATGACGGTGCCCGCGATCCCGGTACCAAGGGGGCCCGGCATGTGTCGCTCCGCTTTTGGCCTCAAATTGAGCCCCATCTGCAGGGCCATGGTCCAGGCGAAGCAGCCGATGATGATGTTGAGGGTGCTGGCGCTGAGCAGGTTGGCGGTCATGCCGCCGAGCCAGGCACCGACCAGCATGCCGGCGCCCAGGCGCCGAATCATTCCCCAGTCCACCGCCCCGGCCTCCTGGTGCGCACGCAGGGAGCTGAAACCGGTGAAGATCATGGTGGGCAGCGAGGTGCCGAGGGCCAGATGGGTGATGATCTCCGGCGCCACGTCCTGTGCGTGAAAACTCAGGACCAGCACGGGGACGATGATGAGTCCGCCGCCGATACCGAACAGCCCGGCCAGCATGCCCGCGAAGGCGCCCAACACCAGATAGCCCACAAACAGCATAAACATTCCTTAAATAACGAAACAGCGGTCAACTTGACCGCCATTATCCATAAAAAAGAGATGGCATCTTGCCATCTCTTTATTGTGCCGATTAATGCAGGGGAATGGTACCGTCCATCACCTTGTAGAACGCCAGCACGGCGCAGCCGAGCAGGGCTGCCGTCATCCCCTGCTCCAGCCGATTGAGGCTGCGCAGGCCGTGGTGCTGGCGCGCCTTCCAGTAGATGAAGATCCCCGGGCTGTAGAGCAGCGCCACCAGCAAGAGGTACTCCACCCCGGCGGCATAGACCAGCCAGCAGCCATAGACGGTGGCCACCAGGGCCAGCAGCAGGTCGCGCTTGCGCTGATGGGGCTGGCCCGCGTAGGTCTCCCCTTTCAACGCCAGCTTGAGGCCGTAAGCACCGGAGAAGACATAGGGCACCAGGGCAGCCGAGGTGGCGATGTTCACCAACGCCAGATAGGTGCTGTTCTGGAAGTAGATGATGATGAGGAAGATCTGCACCAGGCAGGTGGAGCACCAGAGCGACACCTTGGGGGAGCCGTTCTTGTTCTCCTTGGCGAACCAGGCCGGGAAGACCCCGGTCTTGCCCGCGATGTAGGGCACTTCCGCCGCCAGCACGGTCCAGCTCAGCAGGGCCCCCATCACCGAGATCACCAGGCCGATGTTGATGAGCCAGGCGCCCCAGGGGCCGACCACGGCTTCCAGGATCATGGCGGTGGAGGGGTTCTTGAGGGCCGCCAGTTGCGGCTGGTTCATGACCCCCAGGGAGAACAGGGTCACCATGACGTAGAGCGCCAGGGCGCCGAGCAGCGCCAGCACGGTGGCGCGGCCCACGTCCTTGCGATGGCGGGCACGGGCGGAGACCACCACGGCCCCCTCGATGCCGATGAAGACCCAGAGGGTCACCTTCATGGTGGACTTCACCTGATCCATCACGGAGCCGAGCTCGGGGCTCCCCTGCCCCCAGAGATCCAGGGTGAAAGTCTCCATGTTGAAAGCGAGCAGGATGGCCACGCAGAAGACGATGAGAGGCACCATCTTGGCGATGGTGGTGACGATGTTCACCAGCGCCGCCACCTGGATGCCGCGCAACACCAGGGCATGCACCGACCAGATGAGCAGGGAAGCGAGCGTGATGGCTACCGGGGTATTGCCGTCACCGAAGATGACATTGTCCGGTGTGTCGAAGAAGTAGCTCAGCGCACTGAACACCACAATGGCGTAGGAGACGTTGGCCAGCAGCTGGCACAGCCAGTAACCCCAGGCGGCGTTGAAGCCGACGAAATCCCCGAACCCGGCCTTGGCGTAGCTGAAGATGCCGCCATCGAGATCCGGTCGACGCATGGAGAGATTCTGGTAGACCAGGGCGAGGCAGATCATGCCGATCCCCGTGATGGCCCATCCCAGGGCGACGGCCCCGGCACTGGCGTGCGCTGCGATGTTTTGCGGCAGACTGAAAACCCCGGCACCGACCATGGAGCCGATCACCAGCGAAATGAGGGCACCCAGCCCCAGTTTCTTGTCCATCTCAAACCTGTTTTATTAGGCGGCGGCTGAGCATCCGTATTCATACAGCGCGCGACATGGGAGGGGCTAGAAATCCGTACCCCGTGAAAAAGGCGGCAACTATATTGCATGACTATTCCGGCCGCAATCCCTCTTGCCGTCAATCATGAGCCGCCTTGACCGCGCGCAATTTTACAGCACTGACCCGGGGTGCCTGTGAGCTGGTTCAAATTAAGAAAGACCCGTTGATATTTCACGACTTTTCATGATGCCGCCCCGCTTTTCAAAAGCCGGACCTGCATGGCTATGCACCCTTGCACTGGGGCCTTTCCCCTGCAAAAACGCCCCTGCAGGAGGGGCGTCAGAGAGGGTATATGCAGGGGGGACTAGAGCCTCAAGCCGCCGTCCAGCTCGATCATCCGCCCCGACAGATAGTCGTTGGCAAGGATGAACTGCACCGTCTGGGCCAGCTGCGCCGCCTGCCCCAGGGTGCCCACCGGGATGGCCTGCTGCATGCGGGCCATGGCTTCGGGTTTCATCGCCGCCGTCATGTCGGTGGCAAAGACGCCGGGGGCGATGCCCATCACCCGGATGCCGTGACGGGCCAGCTCCTTCCCCCAGGTGACCACCAGAGAGGCCACTCCCGCCTTGCTGGCGGCATAGTTGCTCTGGCCCATGTTGCCGGCCCGGGCGATGGAGGAGATGTTGATGATGACGCCCCCCTCCCCGCCGATGGCCATCAGCGCCGCCCCCTCGCGCCCGCACAGGAAAGTGCCGGTGAGGTTGACGTCGATGACGCTCTGCCACTGGGCCAGGCTCATCTTCTCCGTCAGTGCCCCCTCCTTCACCTTGATCAGCATGCCGTCGCGCAGGATGCCGGCACAGTTGACGAGACCGTGCAGGGTACCGAACTGATCCTTGATGGCGGCGAAGGTCGCCTCGACCTCCGGCTCGCTTGCCACGTTGCAGACGAACAGGGCGCAGCGGCCGTCACGGCTGCGCACCTCCGCCTCGGTCACCTCCAGATCGGTGCGGTTGACGTCGATGAGCGCAAGTTGCGCCCCCTGCTCCGCCAGACTCAGGGCGATGGCGCGCCCGAGCCCCCTGCCCGCCCCCGTGATGGCAATGACTTTTTGTGTGATATCCATAAATGCTCCTGGTGAGATGGCCGGTGACTGTCGAGTCAAAGACTATCGGGTAAAAAGGTAGATAGCGGCCCTTAACCCGGCGCTGTCTTGTCCCGATAGAGCTCGAGGATGCTGGAAAAATCCTTGTTCTCCTGGCCCAGGCTCCCGTGCAGGTTGAAGAGGTTGCGGGCCAGGGCCCCCATGGGCACGGCGCTGTGGGCATGTTCCGCCAACGCCATGGCGAGCCCCAAATCCTTGACCATCAGCCGGGTCATAAAGCCCCCTGTATACCCACGGGATGCCGGGACGTTCTCCATCACCCCGGGCCAGGGGTTGTAGCGCTCAAGGCTCCAGTTGTTGCCCGAACTCTTGCCCATGATGGTGGAGAGCACGGCGGGATCCAGCCCTTCCTTGACCCCGAGCGCCAGCGCCTCGGCGGTGCCCGCCATGTGGATGGCGAGCAGCATGTTGTTGCACATCTTGGCGATCTGGCCGGCGCCGAGGGCCCCGGCGTGAAACAGGTTCTGCCCCATGCAGGCGAGCACGGGTCTGGCCGCTTCAAAATCCGCTTGTTCGCCGCCGACGATGAAGGTGAGCGTGCCCGCCGCCGCACCGGCCACGCCTCCCGAGACGGGTGCATCGAGAAAACGGATGCCGCGCGCCTTCGCCGCCGCCCCCACCTGACGGGCCGAAGCCACGTCTATGGTGGAGCAGTCGATGACCAGGGCGCCGGGCGACAGGGCCGCCAGCAGATCCTGGCCGCCCCGCTCACCGGCACTCTCCCCCAGCCAGAGGCTGCGCACGTGCTCACCCGCCGGCAGCATGCTGATGACCAGCTCGCAGCCGCTCACCGCTTCCCGGGCATTCCCGGCGGCAATGCAGCCGGCCTCGATGGCCCGGCTCAGGCTCTCGGGCACCAGATCAAACACCTGCACCCTGTGCCCCGCCCTGGCCAGGTTGGCGGCCATGGGGCTCCCCATGTTGCCAAGCCCGATAAACCCAATCCTTGTCATGGTGTGCTCCTTGTGTGTGATCCCGCGTCAGCGGAGGCGCAAGGGGTTGTCCCCCTCGGGCCAGCGATAGAAGGCATCCAGCCAGGCCTCCCCTGCCTGCGGGGCCTGCCAGCGAGGGGACTTGTCCTTGTCGATGAGCAGGGCCCGCACCCCTTCCACAAAATCCCCTTTGAGTACGCAGTTGACCGAGAGGGCCAACTCGTCGGCAAACACCTCGGCCAGGGACTGGCGCCGTGCCCGCCAGAACTGGCGCCAGAGAATGGCGCGGCTGATGGGGCTGCCGCGAAGGCAGGTCTCCCGCCCCTGAGCCAGCCCCGGTTCGTCCAGCTCGGCGTCCTCGAGGCGTGCCAGCACCCTTTGCAGGGAGCGGCCGGCCAACAGCGCATCGATGCGTTCCTGGTGGGGCAGCAGTACGGGAGGCGGCAATGCCTGGCCAAGGGATCGCTGCAAGCCGGTGAGCAGCACCTCGATCTGCTCGCAGGGGTCGCCTGCGGACCAGTCGAGGGCGGCGAGGCGCGCCGGCAGCTCGGCCCGCTCGCGGCTCCCCATGGCGTGATCCGCGAGCCCCAGGCCGATGGCGTCCGCCCCGTTGAAGCGGGCACCGGTGAGGCCGACCCAGAGCCCGAGCCGCCCCGGCATCCGGCTCAAAAACCAGCTGGCCCCCACATCCGGATAGAGGCCGATGGTCACCTCCGGCATGGCGAACAGACTCTTCTCGGTCACCACCCGGAACCCGGCCCCGGCAAAGAGACCGATGCCGCCCCCCATGCAGATGCCGTCCGCCACGCAGACAAGGGGCTTGCCGTAGCAGTGGATGTGGTGATCGAGCCGGTACTCCTGCAGGAAGAAGTCGCGGGCATAGGCAAAGAGCGCCTGTTCGCTCCCCTCCTGCTTGCGGTAATAAAAGGAGCGGATGTCGCCACCGGCGCAGAATGCCTTCTCGCCGGCCCCCTGCAGCAGCACGCAGACGATGGCCGGATCCTGCTCCCAGCGGGTCAACGCCCCCTGCAACAACTGGATCATCTCAAGGCTCAGGGCGTTGAGGGAGTCGGGGCTGTCCAGAGTCAGCATGCCGATGTGGCGGCCATCCGCCGTGGGGTGGGTCTCGATGCGCACGGGCTCACTCATGGTCGGCCCCCGCAGACCGGGTATCTGCCCCTGCGACATGGCGGGTCGCCATCAATACCTCATTCATCCTTCACTCCCTCACTCTTTCGGCCTGGATTGGTCATAACGCCACCGCGGGGCCCGCTTCTCGAGGAAGGCCGCCACCCCTTCGCGCTGGTTGGCATCGTCAAACAGGGCGAGAAAGAGGCTGCGCTCGAGCGGCAGCGCCGCGTCCCTGTGGGTGCTTCGCCCCTGATTGATGAGCTGTTTGCAGGCACGCAGGGCGCTCGGGCTCTGGCGCTCCACCAGCTGGGCCATCTGCTGCGCCGCCTCCCAGGCGTGCCCCTCCGTCACCACCTCCTCCACCAGCCCCATCTCGTAGGCCAGGGTGGCGCTCACCTTCTCGCCGCAGAGGATCATCCGCTTGGCCCAGCCCGGCCCCACCAGCTCGGTGAGGCGCTGGGTGCCGCCAGCACAGGGCAGGAGCCCCACCGAGGCCTCCGGCAACCCCAGCTTGGCCTGCTGCTCGGCGATGCGGATGTCGCAGGCCAGCGCGACTTCGAGCCCCCCTCCCATGGCATAGCCGTTGATGGCGGCGATGCTGACCCCGTGAAAGCGGGCCAGCGCCTCGAAGGCGTGGCCAAAGGCCTCGGCCACCTCGCGGGCATGCGCCAGGCTGCCGTCGGCGAACATCTTGAGATCGGCGCCGGCGCAGAAGAATTTCTCTCCGGCACCGCGGATCACCAGGGCCACCACGTCGGGGCGACCATCCAGCTCCACCATCATCTGCAAGAAGGCTTTCAGGCTGGCGAGCGTCCAGGTGTTGGCGGGTGGGTGATCGAGGGTGATGTAGGCCACGTGGCCGTGATATTCGAGCCTGATCCTTGTCATTGCGTTGTCCTTGTCAAAAAAACTGCCCCATGATGACAGGGTTGAATGGAGCCAACCTGCACTTGGCTCACAAAGCCTGAGGACGCGCCGACTGCGTCCTCAGGGCAGGCTACTCCCGCTACTCCAGCGACAGGCCGGGGTCGGCCAGCAGGCGGCGGGCGATGATGAGCCGCATCACTTCATTCGTCCCTTCCAGAATGCGGTGCACCCGGGTATCGCGCAGATAGCGCTCGAGCGGATACTCGCGGATATAACCATAGCCGCCAAAGAGTTGCAGGGCGTCGTCGCAGATGCGGTGCCCCACGTCGGTGGCAAAACGCTTTGCCATGGCGCACCAGGCGCTCTTGTCCGGGCTGCCCCCATCGAGTTTGGCGGCCGCCTGGCGCACCAGCAGGCGGGCAGCGGCGAGCTCGGTGGCCATGTCGGCCAGGCGAAACTGCACGCTCTGGAATTCGCTGATCGGGTGTCCAAATTGCTGGCGCTGCTGCACATGGGCCAGGGCATCGTTGAGAGCCTGCTGGGCAGTGCCCAGCGAACAGCTCGCGATGTTGATGCGCCCCCCATCGAGCGCCTGCATGGCGAACTTGAACCCTTCCCCCTCCTCCCCCAGCCGGAAGCGAGCGGGAATGCGCACGGCATTGAAGTTCACCTCCCGGGTCGGCTGGCTGTTCCAGCCCATCTTTTCCTCCGCCTTGCCGTAACTCACGCCAGGGGTCTGGGCCGGTACCATGAAGGCAGAGATCCCCTTGGCCCCCTCGCCACCGGTGCGGGCCATCACCACCAGCACGTCTGTGCTGCCGGCGCCCGAGATGAACACCTTGCTGCCGTCGAGGAGGTAATCCGCGCCATCGCGCACGGCGCGGGTCTTGAGGGCCGCCGCGTCGGAGCCCGCCCCCGGCTCGGTGAGGCAGTAGGAGCCCAGCAGTTCGCCGCTGGCGAGCCTGGGTACCCACTCCGCGGCCACCTCGGCAGGCAGCCAGCTGCCCAGCATCCAGCTCACCATGTTGTGGATGGTGAGATAGGCGGTGGTGGAGGTGCAGCCCATGGCGAGGCGCTCGAAGATGAGGCTGGCATCGAGCCGGCTCAGGCCCAGACCGTCATACTGCTCCGGGGTATAGAGGCCGCACAGGCCCAGTGCCGCCGCCTGCTTGATGGTGGAGATGGGGAACTCGTGCTCCCTGTCCCAGCGCGCGGCGTGGGGTTTGAGCGCCAGATCGGCGAAGGCGCCGGCCGACTCGACACAGGCCCGTTGGGATTCGGTCAGGGTAAAATCCATCTTGTTCGCTTCCTTTGTACTTGTTCCGTCGATCCGTTGCTGTCAATGGGGGCACCCGGGCAAAGTGGGCAACCCCTGCCGTCAGCGCAGCTGAATGGTCATATTGGGGCCGCTGGGAATGTCTTCGTCGAACCAGCGCTCCGTCACCGTCTTGGTCTCGGTGTAAAAACGCACCGCCTGCTTGCCGTAGGCATGCAGATCCCCGTAGAAGGAGCCGCGCCAGCCGGTGAAGGAGAAGAACGGCAGCGGCACCGGGATGGGCACGTTGATCCCCACCTGGCCCACCGCCACCTCGTGGCGGAACTTGCGAGCGGCGGCGCCACAGCCGGTGAAGAGGGAGGTGCCGTTGCCATAGGGGTTGGCGTTGATGAGGGCAAGCGCCTCGTCGAGGCTCCCCACCTCGAGGCAGGCCAGCACGGGCCCGAAGATCTCCTCCTTGTAGATGCTCATCTCGGGGGTCACGCCGCGAAACAGGGTTGGTCCCACCCAGTTGCCCACCGGGTAGCCGGGTACGTCGCAAAAACGGCCGTCCAGCAGGCACTCGGCCCCTTCGGCGATCCCCGCCTCGATGAGTCCCTCCACCCTGACTTTCGCCTCCGGGCTGATGAGGGGGCCGTAGGCGGCCTCGGGATCGTGCCAGACACCGGGTTTCACCTTGGCGAACTCGGCGGCGAGCTCGGGGATCCACTCCCTGGCGTTCCCCACGAACACCGCCACGCTGATGGCCATGCAGCGCTGACCGGCGGCGCCGACTCCGGCTCCCACGAGGTTGCCGAGTACCTGCGCCTTGTTGGCATCCGGCATGATCACCATGTGATTCTTGGCGCCGACAAAACACTGGGCCCGCTTGAGCTGGTCGGTGGCGGTGCGATAGACGTGGCCGCCGACCCGGGCCGAGCCCACGAAACTGACTGCCTTGACATCGGGATGGGCCAGCAGCGCATCCACCTGCTCGGCGCCGCCGTGCACCACCGACAGAATGCCCCTGGGGGCCCCCGCCTCAGTAAACAGCTCGGCCAGGCGCATGGGGGTGAGCGGATCCTGCTCGGAGGGCTTGAGCACAAAGCCGTTGCCGCAGGCCACCGCCAGCGGGAACATCCACAGCGGGATCATGGCCGGAAAGTTGAACGGCGTGATGCCGACACAGACCCCGAGGGGCTGCACCCAGGAGTGGCCGTCGACCCTGCGCGCCACGTTGCCCATGGTCTCCCCCAGAGTCTGGCTCGCAATGGCGCAGGCCTGCTCCACCACCTCGATGCCGCGCCACACATCCCCCTTGGCATCCGCCAGGTTCTTGCCGGTTTCCTGGGCCAGCAGGGTCGCCAGCTCGTCGTGATGCACTTTCAACAGATGCTGGTAGTTGAACATCACCCGGGCCCGCTCGGAGGTCGGTACCTCTCGCCACAGCAGATAGGCGTCGTGGGCGGCGCGCACCGCCAGCTCAATTTCCGCAGAGGTAGCTTTCGGCACCCGCGCCAGCAGATGCTGGTCCGCCGGGTCGGTCACCTCTATCCACTCGTCGCTTGCGGACGGACATGCCTCGCCACCGATGTAGAGCGGCAGATCCCCGTACTGGGTGTGATGCTGGCTCATGCCCCCCTCCTAGCCCGTTGGCAGGCGATGGCAGGCCACCCTGGGCCGGCCACATCCATGTTGCTGTTGCACATCCTGTTCACTCCTTGCGCTCCTCTGCCCGGGTAGCCCCTTGCGGCGGGCTGCCATCGAATTTACCTTAGACTAACAACTCATTTACGTTTACGCTAACGTAAACTTGAATCACGAATGGACTGACCAGTCATCACCCTGATGGCAGGGGAAATCGGCAGTCCACTGCACCAAGGAGAGCACGGATGCATGCCCTGATGGATGAAACCCTCCAGGCCCTGACCGAACAGGTCGAGGCTTTCTGCCAGAAAGTGATCGCACCGCGCGCCAGCGAGATCGATCAGAGCAACGCTTTCCCCCGGGATCTCTGGCCCCGCATGGGTGAGCTGGGGCTGCACGGCATCACGGTGGCGGAGGAGTATGACGGGGTGAACCTCGGCTATCTGGCCCATGTGCTGGTGATGGAGCAGGTGAGCCGCGCCAGCGCCTCGGTCGGCCTCTCCTACGGCGCCCACTCCAATCTCTGCATCAACCAGATCCACCGCCACGGCACCCCTGATCAGAAGGCGAGATATCTGCCTGATCTGGTCAGCGGCAAACACGTGGGGGCGCTGGCCATGAGCGAGCCGGGCGCCGGCTCAGACGTGGTGAGCATGCGCCTCACCGCGGTGCGCGAGGGGGATCACTTCGTGCTGAACGGTAACAAGATGTGGATCACCAATGGGCCCGATGCCGACACCTTCGTCATCTATGCCAAGACCGATGCCGCCGCCGGGTCCAAAGGGATTTCCGCCTTTATCGTCGAAGCGAGCACCCCAGGTTTTTCCACCGCCCAGAAGCTCGACAAGCTCGGCATGCGCGGCTCCAGTACCTGCGAGCTGGTGTTCGACAACTGCCGGGTGCCGCAGGAGAACCTGCTGGGCCCCCTGCACGGCGGGGTCAAGGTGTTGATGAGCGGTCTGGACTACGAGCGGGTGGTGCTGGCGGCCGGGCCCCTTGGCATCATGCAGGCCTGCATGGACGTGGTGCTCCCCTATGTGCGCGAGCGCAAGCAGTTCGGCCAGGCCATCGGCGAGTTTCAGCTGGTGCAGGGCAAGCTCGCCGACATGTATACCCGCCTCGCCAGCAGCCGGGCGCTGGTCTACTCGGTGGCGAGCGCCTGCGATCAGGGTCGCACCAGCCGCAAGGATTGCGCCGCCGCCATCCTGTTTGCCGCCGAAAATGCCACCCAGATGGCCCTCGATGCCATCCAGCTGCTCGGCGGCAACGGCTACATCAACGAATACCCCACCGGCCGCCTGCTGCGGGACGCCAAACTCTACGAGATAGGCGCCGGCACCTCGGAGATCCGCCGCTGGCTCATCGGCCGCGAGCTGATGGGGGATAACGCATGAGCAGGATCCATTCCCGTCTCGACACCGCGAGCCCCGACTATGAGGCAAATCGGGCCGCCATGCAGGCACTGGTCGACGATCTCAATGCACGCCTGGAGGAGATAGCCCAGGGCGGGGGCGCGGCCAACAACGCCCGCCATCAGGCCCGCGGCAAGCTGCTACCCCGCGAGCGCATCGACCAGCTGCTGGACCCGGGCTCCCCCTTTCTCGAACTGTCGGCGCTGGCGGGCTGGCAGGTCTATGACGAGCCGGTGCCCGCCGCCGGCCTCATCACCGGTATCGGCCGGATCTCGGGGCGCCTGTGCATGCTGGTGGTGAATGACGCCACCGTGAAGGGCGGCACCTACTACCCCCTCACGGTGAAAAAGCACCTGCGCGCCCAGGCCATCGCCGAGCGGCTGCGCCTCCCCTGCCTCTATCTGGTGGATTCCGGCGGCGCCTTCCTGCCCATGCAGGACGAGGTGTTCCCCGACCGGGAGCATTTTGGCCGCATCTTCTACAATCAGGCCCGCATGTCGGCCCAGAGCATCCCCCAGCTGGCGGTGGTGATGGGGCTCTGTACCGCCGGGGGCGCCTACGTGCCCGCCATGGCGGACGAGTCCATCATGGTCAGGGAGCAGGCCACCCTCTTTCTGGCGGGCCCGCCCCTGGTCAAGGCCGCCACCGGCGAGGAGATCAGCGCAGAAGCCTTGGGGGGCGCCGAGGTGCACTGCGTCCACTCCGGGGTGGCGGATCACATGGCCCGGGACGATGCCCATGCCCTGGCCATCGCCCGCACCCTGGTAAGCAACCTAGGGGACAACCAGACGGCGGCGTCACCCGCCCCATCCGCTCCCTCCTATGATGAGCCGCACTACCCCATCGAGGAGCTCTACGGCCTGGTGGGCACCAGTCTCAAGCGCCCCTATGACGCACGAGAATTGATCGCCCGACTGGTGGATGGCTCTGTGTTTGACGAATTCAAGGCGTTGTTCGGCACTACCTTGGTGACGGGTTTTTCCCGCATTGAGGGCATGCAGGTGGGGATCCTCGCCAACAACGGCGTGCTGCACAGCGACAGCGCCCAGAAGGGAGCCCACTTCATCCAGCTCTGCAACCAGCGGGGGATCCCGCTGCTGTTTCTGCAAAACATCACCGGCTTTATGGTGGGGAGTACGGCGGAGAAAGAGGGGATCGCCAAGCACGGCGCCAAGCTGGTGACCGCCGTGGCCTGCAGCCGGGTGCCCAAGATCACCCTGATCGTCGGCGGCAGCTTCGGTGCCGGCAACTACGGCATGTGCGGGCGCGCCTATGAACCGGATTTTCTCTTCAGCTGGCCCAACAGCCGCATCTCCGTCATGGGGGGCGAGCAGGCGGCCGGGGTGCTGGTGCAGGTGCGCCGGGACAAGCTGGCCGCCGAGGGCAAGACTCTGGGCGAGTCGGAGGCGGCCGCCATTCGCGCCCCGGTGATAGCGCAGTACGAGCGCCAGGGTCACCCCTATTACGCCAGTGCTCGCCTGTGGGATGACGGCGTCATCGACCCGGTCCAGAGCCGCACCGTGCTGGCCCTGGCGCTGGCGGCCTGCCAGGGGGCCGAGCCGGGCCCCGGGCAGTACGGCATCTTCCGGATGTAAGGAGTTCATATGTCAGACCCGCTCTTCAACGATCCCCTTGCCCATTTTCGCCTGGAGCGCCACGGCCCGGTGATCGAGCTGGTGCTCGCCCGCCCGGCCCGTCACAACGCCCTTGATGCCGACCTGATGCAGGGGCTGCTCGACTGTCTCGACGAGCTGGCCCACGGCCAGCCGCTGGCCGACCGCCCCCACGTGCTGCTGCTGCGCGCCGAGGGGCCGCATTTTTGCGCGGGCGCCGATCTCGAGTGGATGCGCAAGATGGCAGGGGAGGCGTTCGACCCCCGCGCCTTTGACAAGAATCGCGAGGACGCCCGGGTGCTGGCCCACCTGATGCAGGCACTGGACGAGCTGCCCTTCCCCACGGTGGCCCTGGTGCAGGGGGCCGCCTACGGCGGAGCCTTAGGCCTTGTCTGCGCCTGCGACATCGTGCTGGCCAGCGAAAATGCCCGCTTCTGCCTCTCCGAGGTGACCCTGGGACTGGTGCCTGCGGTGATCAGCCCCTACGTGGTGCGCGCCATGGGGATGCGCCAGGCCCGCCGCTACATGCTGAGCGCGGAGCCTTTCGATGCCATCACCGCCTGCCGACTCAACGTGGTGCACAGGCTCAGCCAGCCTGATCAGTTGCTGGCGGAGGGACGCGCCATGGCCCTGCGGTTGTGTCGCAACGGCCCCCAGGCGATGAAGGAGACCAAGCGGCTGCTGGCCGCCCTCGAAGGGCGCCCAGGCCACCAGCACGAAGAGCAGACCGTCGAGACCATCGCCCGGGTACGGGTCGGCCTCGAGGCCCAAGAGGGGATCCAGGCCTTCTTCGACAAACGCCCCCCAACCTGGCGCCCCCGTTTCAAGGACGAAGCATGACTCAATACCACCCCATCAAGCCCCTGCTGATCGCCAGCTGTGGTCAATATCACTGGAGTGTGGATCAACACGCTTCGCACATGTGCACCTTGAACAGCAGGGAGGTAGCATGACCAACCACACTCCCATCAAGCGCCTGCTGATCGCCAATCGCGGTGAAATCGCCGTGCGTATCATCAAGACAGCACGGCGCCTCGGCATTCACACCATCGCCCTCTACTCCGACGCCGACGCCCGCGCCATGCATGTGCGCGAAGCCGACGAGGCCTGGCATCTGGGGCCGGCCCCCGCCCGGGAGAGCTACCTCGACACCGGCAAGGTGCTCAAGATTGCCAAAGAGGCGAATGCCGACGCCATCCACCCAGGCTACGGTTTCCTCTCCGAGAACAGCGACTTTGCCACCGCCTGCGAACAGCGGGGCGTGCGCTTTGTCGGCCCAAGCGGCGCCGCCATCCTCGCCATGGGGGACAAGTCGGGGGCCAAGGGGCTGATGCAGGCAGCCGGCGTCCCCGTGCTACCCGGTTATCACGGCGCGGATCAGCACCCCGACTTTTTGCGCGATCAGGCGAGCCAGGTGGGCTTCCCGCTCCTTATCAAGGCAGCCAGTGGCGGCGGTGGCAAGGGGATGCGCCGGGTCGATCAGCTGGCCGACTTTGACGCAGCCCTGGCGGCGGTCAAGCGGGAGGCGAGTGCCGCCTTTGGCGACGACCATGTGCTGCTGGAGCGCTATCTCCCCTGCGCCCGTCACGTGGAGGTGCAGGTCTTTGCCGATGCCCTCGGCAACGCCATCTATCTGGGGGACAGGGACTGCTCCTTGCAGCGCCGCCACCAGAAGGTGATCGAAGAGGCCCCCGCCCCCGACATCTCCCCTGCCCTGCGCCGCGCCATGGGCGAGGCGGCCGTGGCTGCGGCCAAGGCCATCGCCTATCGGGGGGCCGGCACCATCGAGTTTCTGCTCTGCAAGGAGGAGTTCTTCTTCATGGAGATGAACACCCGGTTGCAGGTGGAGCACCCGGTTACCGAAGCCATCACCGGCCAGGATCTGGTGGCCTGGCAGTTGGCGGTGGCCGAGGGCAAACCGCTGCCCCTCACCCAGGAGCAGGTGGTGCTGCGTGGCCACGCGGTGGAGGCGCGCCTCTACGCCGAGGACGTGGCCGCCGGTTTTCTGCCAGCGAGCGGCCCCATCCACTGGCTCACCTGGCCCAAGGGGGTGCGCATCGACACCGGCGTCGGCGCCGGCGATGAGGTGAGCCCCTATTACGACCCCATGATCGCCAAGCTCGTCGCCCACGCACCGAGCCGCAGCGAAGCCTTTGCCACCCTGGCCGATGCCCTGGCGACACTGGAACTCGGCCCTCTGGTGCACAACGGCCCGCTCCTGCAACGCCTGTGCGAAGTGCCAGAGGTGCTGGCGATGCGCCACCACACCCAGTGGCCCATTCCCACCGACACCCTGCCTGTTCCGGCGATCGCCTGGCCCCTCGCCACCCTCTGGCTCGCCACTTGCGAGCGCGATGCCTCCCCCTGGCAGCAGGCCGCAGGCTTTCGGCTGGGCCCCACCCGCCGCTTTTGCGCCACGGTGCGCATCGGCGAGGAGACCCGCACTCTCCCCCTCACCGAGCGAGGAGGCGCCCTGCTCTGGCAGAGCGAGCAGATCCCGTTCGAACTCGGGTCAGATCAGATCCGCCTGTGCCAAGGTGGACATTGGCAACGCTATCCGGTGCAGCCCCTCGGCGAGGGCGCCTATTTGCTGCACCTGGCGGGCAGACGCATCCGCTTCTCGCTCGATGATCAGCATCATCAGCTCCACCATGATCATGACACGAGCCATGTCCCGGGCATCCTGGCCCCCATGCACGGCATCGTGGTGGCGCTGCAGGTCGAGGCCGGCCAGCCGGTCAGCAAGGGGCAACCCCTGCTGGTGCTGGAGGCGATGAAGATGGAGCACGTCCTCAAGGCTGACCGGGACGGGGTGATTGAGGCCCTGCAGTGCCGCCAGGGGGAACAGGTGAGCCAGGGCGCCCTGCTGGTGCGCTTTGCCGAGGACCATACCGCGCAGGAGGAGCGCTCATGAGCCACACGCACGAGAACCGGGACGACAAGGTCAGCCTGGTGGAGATGGGGCCGCGGGACGGCCTGCAAAATGAAGCTGCGACCCTCTCCCTGGCGCAGCGGCTGGCGCTCATCGCCCACCTGGCCGAGAGCGGGTTGCAGCGCATCGAGGTGGGGGCCTTCGTCTCTCCCAAAAAGGTGCCGCAGATGGCGGATTCCGCCGCACTCTTTAACGCCCTGCCGCGCAGGGGGCCGACCCGCTATGGCGCCCTGGTGCCCAATCTGCAGGGTCTGCAGGCCGCCATCGCCGCACGCGCCGACGAGATAGGCCTCTTCACCGCCTGCTCGGACGGCTTCACCCGGGCCAACATCGGCATCAGCGTGGAGGAGTCCCTGGTGCGCTTTGCCCCCCTGGTGCAGGAGGCGCGCAGCCTCGGCATCAAGGTGCGCGGCTACCTCTCCACCGTCATCGCCTGCCCGTTCGACGGCCCGACCCGCCCGAAACGGGTCGCCGCCCTGGCCGAGCGGCTGCTGGATCTGGGCTGCCACGAGATATCCCTCGGCGACACCATCGGCGTCGGCACCCCGGGCACCGTGGCTCCCATGCTGGATGCGGTACTGCACGAGATCCCGGCGGGCCGGCTTGCGGTTCATTTTCACGACACCTATGGCCAGGGGCTGGCCAACCTGCTGCCGGCGCTCGAGCGCGGGATCCGCACCATCGACTGCTCGGTGGCCGGGCTCGGCGGCTGCCCCTATGCCCCCGGCGCCTCCGGCAATGTGGCGTCGGAAGAGGTGGTCTATCTGCTGCACGGCCTTGGCATGAGCACCGGCGTCGATCTCGACCAGTTGGCCGCCACCGGCCAGTGGGTGAGCGAGTTGCTGGGGCGCCCCAACAGCTCCCGGGTCGGCCAGGCCCTGCACGGGAGGGGACGGCGCCTCGCACAAGAGCGCGAGCAGCGCACCCCGGGAGGCCATCATGCATCATGAACTCGGCCCTTGCCGCAGTGCCAGGACCCCGCCAGCTCATCAGGAGGGCGCACCATGAGAGCCAGACACGCCAGTGGCAAAGAGAGAACCTACAGCATCTCGGAGCTGGCCCAGGAGTTCGACATCACCCCCCGCACCATCCGCTATTACGAGGACGAGGGGCTCATCACCCCGACCCGGGAGGGGCAGACCCGTATCTACAGCCACAAGGACAGGATCCGCCTGAAATTGACCCTGCGCGGCAAGCGCCTCGGGTTCAGCCTGGCGGAGATCCGCGAGCTGTTCGACATGTACGACACCGACCGCTCCAGCCGGATGCAGCTTCACTCCATGATCCAGCTCATCGAGGCCAGACGCCACTCCCTGCGCCAGCAGCTGGAGGACATCCAGATGGTGATGGCCGAGCTCGATGCCGCCGAGCAGCGCTGCATCCACTCCCTCGGCGGCTTGAAAACCGACGGGGATTGACAGACTCTGGGGGTATCTCGCCCCCGGTATCCCGGTTTTCCAGTGGATATTCGCAGTGGCAGGCCCTGACCCGGCAACCCCCTTGTTCCCCACATCGCCCGTCACGGCATGCCGGACAGACTGAGCGGTTTGGGCAAGCGGCGAGGTGGGGCAAACGGGGGAAATCCGGCCTTGGTCGCGCAATAATTCCCCAGCCCGGTCAGAGTGCGGCGCACCTCATGAGTCCTTCCCATGAACCGGGCACGATTAATTGCTACCATATGCGCATCAAATGGAGACCATCATGCTCAAGCCTCTGCCCGCTCGTCTGCTGCGCTATGCCCTCTATCTTCTCGCGCTCCTGCTCATCGGCATCACCATCGTGCTCTGGCAGGCGCCGACCCTCATCCAGCGCCATCTCCCCGGCTGGCTTGCCACCCATTACGGTCTGCACCTCTCCCTTGGCAAGATAGAGGTGGGGATCCGCTCCCCCTCCCTCGTGCTGGGGCCCAGCGCCCTGCTCGATGACCAGCAGCAAGCACTGGTGTCATTTGAAGAGCTGAAGCTCATTCCCGCCTTGAAAGCGAGCTGGCAGCAGCGCGCCCTGGTACTGGAAGAGGCCACACTGACCGCCCCCAAGGCAGATCTGGTGCGCCTCGAGGATCTCAAGGGGGAGGCACGCTTCAACCTGACCGATGCACTGGCCTCCCTGCTCGCCCCTGCGCCGGAGCAAACACCGCCAGCTAGCGCCGAGCCCGTGCTGGTGACCATCGGCAAGCTGTCCGTCGAGCAGGGCCGGCTCAGCTACCGGGACAGCCGCAAGCAGAGCAGCCCGGGGTGGGTGCCGCCCCTCACCCTGGACAAGCTCACCCTGCACCTGCCCGGCTTTTCCACCGCAGAGGGGGTGCTCAACCCCTATCGCCTGAGCGCCACCGTCAACGAGAAGAGCCCCCTCAAGGCCGAAGGGGAACTCGACATGATGAGCGGCGCCGGCAAGGGCCACCTCAGCCTTGGCAAGGTGGCCATCGCCCCCTTCGCCCCCCTCTGGGCCCCCTATCTCAAGGCGACCCTCGTCAAGGGGGAGGCCAGCGCCGAGCTCGCCTATCGCCTCACCCAGGGCAAGCAGGGACTGGACTGGCAGTTGTCAAAGGGCAAGCTGACCCTGGCCAACTGGCAGCTCACACGCAACAAGGGGGAGGAATTTGCCCGCTTCAAGCAGTTGGCGCTGACCGGGATCCGCATCGATGGCAACAAGCAGCGCCTTGAGCTCGATGCCGCCATCCTCAAGAGCCCGGCCATCACCGCCGTCCTCGACCACCAGCAACAACTGGATCTCGCGGACCTGCTGATCCCCCAGAAGACCCCCAAGGGGGGCAAACAACCGGCCACCCCCACCAAGCCCTGGCAATGGGCCCTCAAGCAGACCCGCATCGACCAGGGCAGCCTCACCCTGACCGAAGCCACCAGCGGCAAGCCCCTGAAACGGGCCATCTCCGCCATCGCCCTCACCCTCGGGCCCCTTGGCAGCCAAACCGCCCAACCCAGCCCCCTCACCCTCAACGCAGCCCTCGACACCAGGACGACGGTGGCGTTTGACGGCACCCTGGGGCTGACCCCCTTCACCCTGAACGGCGCCATCCGCCAGCAGGGGCTGCCGCTGACCCTGGCTCAACCCTACCTGCAGGATCTGCTGCGCATCAGCGTGCGGGACGGCGAGCTTGCCAGCCGCACGAGGCTTGACCTGATCACCGACCGCCAGGGGGCCATCAGCAAGCTGGAGATAAGCGGTGGACTCGAGGTCGCGGGGCTCAACGTGCTGGATCGGGCCGACAACCAGCGCCTGCTCCAGATAGAGAATCTGCAATTGAGCGGCCTGCACTATGATGGCCTGAGCCAGCAACTGCACATCGCCGACATCCTGCTCAGCAAACCCTATGCCCGCATCGAGATCAACGAAGAGGGGATCACCAACGTGCAGCAACTGCTGCTGCCGCAACCCGCCGCGAACGCCAGGGAGAGCGCCCCCACCCCGCACATCGTCATCGTTCAGATCCGTACAGCCCAGGGCAACCTGCGCTTCGCCGATCGCAGCCTGAGCCCGGAGTTCGTGGTGGACATCGCCTCCCTCGACGGCCAGAGCCGCCATATCAGCAACACCCCGGGGCAGCGCTCCGAGCTCGCCTTCAACGGCAAGGTGGACCGCTATGCCCCCGTCACCATTCGGGGGGGCGCCAACCTGCTCATCGAGGATCCCGTGCTGGACGTGGCCGTGGCCTTCAACAACCTGGAGCTCACCACCTTCACCCCCTACTCCAGCACCTATGCAGGCTATGCCATCGACAAGGGGCAGCTCTCCATGAAGCTCAACTACAAGCTGCAGGGCAACCGGCTGGAGGGGGACAACGACATCACCATCAAGAAGCTGCAACTCGGGGAGAAGGTCAAGAGCGAGCAGGCCAAGGATCTGCCCCTCGGCCTCGCCATCGCCCTGCTGAGCGATTCGAACGGCGTCATCAAGATGAACCTCAAGGTGAAGGGCAATCTGGATCAGCCTGATTTCAGCTTGGGCAACATCTTCTGGGACGTGCTCGGCAATACCCTCGGCAAGGCCATCACCTCCCCCTTCTCCCTGCTTGCGTCCCTGACGGGGGGCACCAAGGATCTCGACGAGCTCCCCTTCCTGCCTGGCGATCCCGCCCTGACCCCGACCCAGCAGACCAAGCTGACCACCCTCGCGCAGGCCCTCAAGGAGAGGCCCAAGCTCAGCATGAACATCCGCGGCAAGGTCAACTTCAACGAAGAGCGCCCCATCCTCCAGCGTCAGAAGCTTGAGCGGCTGCTGGCCAAGATCACCGGCAGCCCGGTGGATTTGACGCTGCTGGAGCAGGATCCCGCCATGCAATCCGCACTGGCAGAGGCCTATGAAGCCAAGTTCAACGAAGATCTCGGGGAGCTGGCCGACCGGTTGCGACTCGATGAAGGGAGCGAGGCCCTGCGCGCCCAGGCGGTGCTCCTGCTGCGGGATCAGCAGCTCATCACCGCCAAGTCCCTGCGAAACCTCGCCATGCGCCGCGCCCAGAACACCAAGGAGTATCTGGTGGATACCCAGGGCATCGCGCCGGAGCGCCTCTTCGTGCTCGACAGCCAGGTGAAGGAGACGGACAAGGAAGCCAAGGTGGTGCTGACCCTGGACAACTGATCCGGCGCCCGCCGGATACCCCTCTTGTTTGCCCCGACGGCATATGGCCCAAGGGGTTCCCTCCCCTGACCCCTTCCATCAGGATATCTCTCTCGCTAGCCGTCCCGAACAATCCAGTCATCCAGCATGTCGGCATATCGGCATATCGGCATGTCAAAATAGATGGCCCGCTCAGATATACAGTGTCTAATCGGGCCAATCCTGAACACAATCTCCCGCACGCCACAGGGCCAACCCCGCGCCCCCCTTCCATTTCGAAGCGTCTTCAATAGACCCTGTTCTGCCGCGCCTTCCATCTTGAGGCTCTCTGCCACAGAACGCGCCCTTGGCTCACCCTCTTGCGTCTCGGTTTTTGTCACCTGGCTAGCCCATGACGCCATGCCTCCCGTCTTGACGCTTTTTCACCAGTACAACCGGTACTGCCGTGTCTGCCATGTTGAAGCCTCCGGCCACAGGGCAATCCCTTGGCTCACCCTCTTGCGTCTCGGTTTTTGTCATCTGGGCCCATGGCCCATCCCGCCTCTGGCTTTCTGACAAGGGCAGCCTCTGATCCTGCCCGTTAATCTTGCGCCCCTTTCGCCCGTGGCAGTCAACACGGCGCGCTTGCGGGTTTCTCAGGCACCCCGCCCTTGTGTAGGGAACACGGTGGCGAGCGCGGGGTTGACGAGAAAATGGGGAGCGCAACGGACACTGCGATGGCAAGCGATACGGGAGGTCCATGCGCCACAAACAGGAGGGAAACACTCTGGTCTGATGGCATATGAACTCATTTTTCAATCAAGCCGCCATGACGAGACCATCCGGGGGCGCGTTTCCCTCACCAATCCCAGTCACCATCGTCGTTGCCGACTTTCATGCCAAGGTGCCTTTTATACAAAATCGCAACGTTGAAAACGTTTTTCATTCACCACTCGTCTACCTGAATGGCACGAATGGTTGGCCACTTAAACTTTCGTGTTCTTTTTTACCATTTCTGTGTGTCCCCCCCTTGCCCGGGACCCTGAGCCTGCCTAAAATCGCGCGTCTTTTATCAACCCCACCTCTATTGTTGGAGAACACCACGTGAGCGAAAAATTGGCCAACCCTGCCCCTCTGGGTCTGATGGGTTTCGGTATGACCACCATTCTGCTGAACATCCATAACGCAGGTTTCTTCCCCATCAGCGCCATGATCCTGGCCATGGGTCTGTGCTATGGCGGTCTGGCCCAGATCATCGCCGGCATCATGGAGTACAAGCGTGGCAACACCTTCGGTGTCACCGCCTTCATCTCCTACGGCACCTTCTGGTGGAGCCTGGTGTTCCTGCTGGTGATGCCGACCATGGGTCTGGCCGAGGCCACTCCCCACGCCTACATGGGCTGGTACCTGCTGATGTGGGGCATGTTCACCCTGTTCATGCTGATCGGGACCGTCAACTTCCCCCGCGTGAAACAGTTCGTGTTCGCCTCCCTGACCGTACTGTTCTTCCTGCTGGCCGCCCGTGACTTCACCGGCAGCACCCTGATCGGCACCATCGCCGGTTTCGAAGGCATCATCTGCGGCGCCAGCGCCATCTACCTGGCCATGGCCACCGTGATCAACGAGCAGTTCGGTCGCACCGTGCTGCCCATCGGCGAGCAGAAGAAAGCCGCTCCCGTCGAGCTCAAAACCGCTGCCTAAGCACCCGGCGACATCGCTGTCACGAAAAAGGCACTCTCGGGTGCCTTTTGTGTTTCTGCCGCCCGGACACAGTGCCGGTCAGCCCTGCGCTCCGGGATCTCCCGCCAGCAACCGGGTGGCCGGGTAGCGGGCGGCGGGATCCTGGCCGTAGAAGCGGGCGAGCTGGTCATAGACCGCGGGGTAGACGGCGCGCAGGCGCAACGGATCGGTGAAGAAGCTCTCGCTGCACACCGCGAAGAATTCGGCGGGATGCGAGGCGGCGTAGGGGTCTATCTCGGTCACCTCCTCTCTGGTCAACTGATCGTTCATCTCGTCAAACGCACCTTGCAGCGCCCGGGTCCATTGCTGGGGATCCATGCCCCGCGGCAGGGGCGGTGCACCGTCCGCATCCCCTCCCAGCATGTCGAGCTTGTGGGCAAGCTCATGGATCACCAGGTTGAATCCGTCCCAGTCCCCGTCCTGCTGCAATTCGCTCCAGGCCAGCACCAGCGGCCCCTGGGGCCAGGATTCACCGGCGTTCTCCTCTTCAAATTCGCTCACCAGCCCGAACTCGTCCTGCACCTCCTGACGACGGGTCACGGGCTCGGGGATGATGATCACCTCGTGGAAACCTCGATACCAATCGAACCCCAGGTGCAGGATGGGCAGCACTGCCTGCAGGGCCAGCACCCCCTGCTGGCGGGGCGTCAGTTCCACCCCGATCTGGGTGAGGGTCTTGCGCGAGAGAAAATGGCGCGCCAGCTCCATCAGCCTCTGCGCCTCTTCTTCTTCAAGCCCCTGCAAGATGGGCACCGCCGCCAGCGCCTCGCGCCACTCCTGCTCTTCGGGGAGACGGGGCTCCCGGGGAGATGCACCACCCAATACCTCTTTCAACCTGGACCAGAACACACAGACTCCTCTTGCCAATCAGACAGCTTTCACAAAACGTTTCGGACGCTCGCAATACCCTTGCGCCAGATAAAATCGGTGCGCCCCTTCGCGCTTGAGGCTGCTGGAGAGCTCCAGCTGGCCGCACCCCAGGGCTGCCGCCCGCTGCTCTGCCGCCGCCAGCAGCAGGGCCCCGATGCCCCCGCCCCTTGCACTCTCATCGACAACCAGCGCCGAGATCAGGCCCCAGGCTGGTGCAAGGTGCATGGGTTGCAAGTGGTGCCACACCAGCACCCCCACCGGGATCCCCTCGCACAGGGCCACCAGTACCTCCCGCGCCGGATCGGGCTGGGCCAGCCTGGCGCTGACCGCCCCGTCAGGGTTGGGGTAGCCCAGTTGGGCAAACAACCCCGTCAATCCGGCACCATCTTCCTCCCCGGCGAGGCGAATGATGTATCTGTTTTCCCTTGTCGCCACTCCTGGCCTCCTATTTGCATTACCTCAATCAGCCCTCTGGGCATGGCAAAGCGGCAGATGATGGGTATGTACCGAATCTTGTCCAGTTCCATTCACCATTTGTTAATGTCAATTCACAAATTAACAAAGTCACAACACTTTTCACTAGGAAGGCCCTGAACAAACCGATATGTTAAATCCCGCGGACTAACCAGTCGAAAGTCCCGCACAATCCTGAGTGACCCCCTTGGTCACCATATATTTCAATGTTAGGGCAGCGAGGCACAGACCTCGCCAAGACAGCGCGACAAAGGAGTTGTTGTACATGAATGAGATCGTCAATGCCATCAATGGCGTGATTTGGAGCCCTGCGCTCATTTATCTGTGTCTGGGGGTAGGCCTCTACTTCTCCCTGCGCAGCCGTTTCCTGCAACTGCGCCACTTGAAAGGCATGATACGCCTGATGTTTCAGGGCAAGGGCAACGATGCCGGTGTCTCCTCCTTCCAGGCACTCTCCATGACCCTGGCCGGTCGCGTCGGTACCGGCAACATCGCCGGTGTGGCCACTGCCATCACCTTCGGCGGCCCGGGCGCCCTGTTCTGGATGTGGATGGTCGCCTTCCTCGGCGCCAGCTCCGCCTTCGTGGAGTCCACCCTGGGCCAGGTCTACAAGGAGAAGATCAACGGTGAATATCGCGGCGGTCCGGCCTTCTACATCGAGAAGGGCCTGGGCATGAAGTGGTATGCCTGGACCTTCGCCATCGCCACCATCTTCGCCTGCGGCGTGCTGCTGCCGGGCGTGCAAGCCAACTCCATCGGCTCCAGCCTGCAGACCGCCTTTGACATCGATCCGAACGTCACCGCCGCCGGTCTGGCGCTGCTGCTCGGTTTCATCATCTTCGGCGGCGTCAAACGCATCGCCAATTTCGCCAGTACCGTGGTGCCCTTCATGGCGCTGGGTTACATCATCGTTGCCTGCGTCATCATCGCCCTCAACATCGGCCAACTGCCGGGCGTGATCCTGCTCATCTGGAAGAGTGCCTTCGGGATGGAAGCCGGCTTCGGCGCCATTCTGGGTCTGGCCATCATGTGGGGTGTCAAGCGCGGGGTCTACTCCAACGAAGCCGCCCAGGGCACGGGCCCCCACGCCTCCTCCGCCGCGGCGGTGAGCCACCCGGCCAAGCAGGGCCTGGTGCAGGCGTTCTCCGTCTACATCGACACCCTGTTCGTCTGCTCCGCCACCGGCTTCATGCTGCTCATCACCGGCCTGTACAACGTGCAGGGTCCGGACGGTGCCGCCCTCTACACCGGCATCGCAGGCATCGCGGCAGGCCCCGGCTATGTGCAGACCGCCATGGAGAGCATGATGCCAGGCTTTGGCAACTACTTCGTCGCCATTGCCCTGTTCTTCTTCGCCTTCACCACCATCGTGGCCTACTACTACATCGCCGAAACCAACATCGCTTTTGTCAACCGCAAGATTAACCGCCCCTGGCTCACCTTCCTGCTGAAGATTGCGCTGATGGCTGCCACCGTCTACGGCACCGTCAAGACCGCCGATCTGGCCTGGGGCCTGGGTGACATCGGGGTCGGCCTGATGGCCTGGCTCAACATCGGTGCCATCCTGATGCTGCAAAAGCCGGCTTTCGCCTGTCTGAAAGACTACGAGGCACAGCTGGCCAAGGGTCTGGATCCCGTGTTCCACCCGGAAAAGCTCGGCATCAAGAACGCGGACTACTGGATTGAAAACCGCGCCGAAGTAAACCTGATGCGCGAGCAAACCGGCCACCCCTTCGAGGCGGACCCGGATACCGTTGCCAAGTAATCAGACGGCACAATGCAAAATGGCAGCTTCGGCTGCCATTTTCATTTGTGTTGGATGGGTGAGGGGTTCAAAGCGCGTTGCGGCGCGGTCCGAATGGCAGGCGCCAGCGAAACAGGCTGTTGAGGGTCGCCCGCCACTGGTTGGGGCGCCCCAGGATCTGCCTCTGCAACCGGGTCTCTTCCTTGAGCATGGCCTCGTCACTGCGAGCCCAGGCCTGGGTGTAGAGTTGCTTGATCCCCGCCAGCGCATCCGGCGACTTGGTGATCAGGGTCCGGGCAAAGGCCCGCGCCTCTTCCAGGGGATCCGCGCACACCCGGCTCACCAGGCCGAGGGACTTGGCTTCGCTGGCTTCCAGCTCGCGCCCGCTCATGGCAAGCTCCATGGCGGTATCCATCCCCATCAGGTTGCGCAGGGTGACGCTGCCGCTCATGTCGGGGATGATGCCCCACTTGATCTCCATCACCGAAAAGCGGCAATCCGGGGTGCTGAAGCGAAAATCGGCGCCGAGCGCTATCTGCAGGCCGCCGCCAAAACAGACCCCCTGGGTCACCGCAATCACGGGCACCGGCAACTGATGCCAGCCATAGGCCACCCGCTGGGCCAGGTTGGTCGCCTCGTCCGCCTCGCGCTTGAGGATCTCCAGCGCCGCCACCGGCTGCCTCAGCATGGATTTCACATCCAGCCCGGCGCAGAACGCCCGCCCCTCCCCGTGCAGGATCACGGCCCGCAACCCTTTTTGCCGGGATAGCGTGTTCAACGTCTCGTCGATGGCGTCGAACATGGCCCGATCCAGCGCGTTGAGCTTGTCCCCCCGGCAGAGCATCACCTCGGCGATCCCCTCCTGAAACACCCATTTGACCCTTGGCTTTTCCATCTCCGTCTTCGTCCTTTGATTCAACTGGTCATACCACAACGTTACCAGAGTGTTATGGGCAGGTACAGGGAGGCCGCCCCGGGCCTGCGACTAAAGTCGGCTGGCCCGGTGGTGGAGCCTTTGTCAGACTGGCCCCATGGTCACGGTGGAGCCTCTCATGTCACTTCTGTTCAATTTTGCCCGTCCACCGTTCGACGGCCTGGACGAGGAGGCACGCCAGCGGCTCGGTCAGCACCTCAGCATCTGCTACTTTCGCGCGGGCCAGACGGTGCAGCACGCCGGGGAGGAGCCCGCCGGGCTCTACCTCATCATCAAGGGGGCCGTGGAAGAGTCTGCCCCCCATCAATCCTTTGGCGACTATGGCGAGGGGGACATGTTCGACGTCCGTGCCCAGTTTGACGGGCACTGCCGCCACCGTTTCGCCGCCCTGGAAGATACCCTCTGCCAGCTCATTCCCCGCTCCGTCTTTCTGGCCCTGTGCGACGCGCACCCCCATATCGCCCGCTACTTCACCGCCACCCTGGCGGAGCGCCAGCGGGAGCAGGAGCGGCGCAGTCAGCTCGGGCAGCAGAACCTGGCGGAGTTCATCCTGACCCGCATCGCTCCCGACCATCTGCAGGCGCCGCTCATCGTGGAAAGCAGCCTCTCGCTCCTGGCCGCCACCGAGGCCATGGTGGCCAGGGGCACCGACTGCCTGCTCTATCCCGGAGCAGACGGCAGCCTGAGCCTGGCCACCCGCAAGACCCTGCTCCACGCCCTCACCCTCAAGGGATTGCCGCTCAGTGCACCGCTGGCGGTGCTGACCCCCACCCCGCTGACGGGTCTGCCACTGGGGAGCTATCTGTTCGATGCCCTGCTGCTGATGACCCGCCACCGCATCAAGCGCCTGGTCATCTGGCAGGGGCAGGAGGTGGCTGGCATCCTGCATCTGACCCAGGTGCTCGGGCTCTTCTCCACCCACTCCCATGTGCTGACCCTGCGCATCGCCCGCGCCGACTCCCCGGCCGCCCTCGAGGCAGTCGCCCGGGAGCAGCAGCAGCTCATTCGCTCCCTGTTTGCCCAGGGGATCCACACCCTGTTCCTGATGAAGCTCATCGCCACCATCAACGAGCAATTGATCGCCAAGGCCTTTTCCCTGGTGATCCCCGCAGCGCAGCAAGAGCAGGTGTGCCTGCTGATGCTGGGGTCGGAGGGGCGTGGCGAGCAGATCCAGAAAACCGATCAGGACAATGCCCTGATCCTGCCGGATGGCCTGCCGTGGCCCACCCAGTCGGCGGATCTGGCCGCCTTCAGCGCCCTGCTGGCGCGCCTGGGTTATCCCCCTTGCCCGGGCAGGGTGATGGTCAACAACCCGGCCTGGGTGAAGCCGCTTGGCGGCTGGCTGCAAGGGATAGAGCAGGCCTGTGTGCGCGCCAGCGAAGCGGATCTGCTCTGGCTCGCCACCCTGGCCGATGCCCAGGCCATCACGGGAGATCGCGCCCGGCTCGCCCCCGTCGCCCGCCACCTGCGGGCCTGCCTCGCCGACCGGCCGGACCTGCTGGCGGAGATGGCAAGGGCCGCCGTCGCCTTTCACGCCCCCCTCACCCTCTTTGGCAGGCTGGAGCAAGCCCCGGAGGGGCTGGATCTCAAGCGGGGCGGCCTCTTCCCCCTTGTCCACGGCGTCCGGGTACTCTCCCTGGAGGCGGGGATCCTGGAGACCTCAACCACAGGGCGCATCGAGGCCCTGATGGGCCAGGGACGCCTCAGCCGGGACTATGGCACCAATCTGGCGGAGGCCTTCCGGCTGTTCATGCGGCTTCGGCTGCGCAGCCAGTTGCAGGAGGGAGACGGACGGGTGCGGGTGGCAGACCTCGGCCCCGCAGAGCGGGATCTGCTGCGCCATGCCCTGCACCAGGTAAAGAAGTTCCAGCAGTGGCTCACCTTGCACTTTCGTCTTAGGCAATAGCGATGTGGATGCACTGGCGCCGCCGCTGGCTTGGCAGGATGTTTCGGGAGGGGGAGTTTGCCCCGCTCTTTGCCCGCCCTGCTGACGACGAGTGGGTGGCGCTGGACTTCGAGACCACCAGCCTGGATCCGGCGCTGGCGGAGATCGTCTCCATCGGGGCGGTGCGTATCCGGGGCAACCGGATAGAGACGGGCGATGCCCTTGCCATCCGGGTCCAGGCTCCCGCCAGCCTGAGCGCCGGGTCCGTGGTGATCCACGGCCTGCGCCATCAGGATCTGCAACAGGGCATGGCACTGGAGCCCGCGCTGCGCGCGCTGCTGGCCTTCATCGGCCCCCGTGAGCTGGTGGGGTATCACATCGCCTATGACCTGCGCATTCTCAACCTCGCCTGCCAACGGCTGTGGGGGCTCACCCTGCCCCAGCGCGGCATCGAGGTGAGCCGCCTCTATCACGATCACCTCTATCGCCGCTATCCCGACGCCGCCATCGATCTGCACCTGGCCGCGATCTGTCGCCATCTGGCGCTGCCAGCCCTGCCCCCCCACGACGCCCTGAGCGATGCCGTCACCGCCGCCCTTGTCTTTGTACGCCTGCATCAGGGCGGCCCGCTGGCTTATCCCAAAGTCTAATTGTCCACAAATAACATTTAATTCACATTTTGCTTACATGGACAGCCGTGCTGTCCGGTAGGGAACCCCTCATCCACCGCTGACATTCACTGTCATGGAGAACTGCAATGGAACAGCAACCGTATCTTCGGATCCAGCAAGATCCCAACTTCCAGGCACTGGTCGCCAAACGCCAGCGTTTTGCCTGGACCCTCTCCATCCTGATGCTGGGGCTCTACCTGGCGTTCATCCTGCTCATCGCCTTTGCACCGGGCTGGCTTGGCACCCCCTTGAGCGAAGGCTCCAGCATCACCCGTGGCATCCCGGTCGGGATTGGTCTCATCGTATCGGCCTTCGTGCTGACCGGTATCTACGTATTTCGTGCCAACGGCGAGTTCGACGAGCTGAACCAGAAGATCCTCAAGGGAGCGCAATCATGAAAGGCAAGTTTCTGCTGCCGCTGGCAGGTCTGATCTCCACCCCCTTGCTGGCGGCCGACGCCATCAGCGGCGAGGTGCAACGCCAACCCCTCAATATCTCGGCCATCGTGATGTTCGTGGTCTTCGTGGCCGCCACCCTGTTCATCACCTACTGGGCCTCCAAGCGCAACCGCTCGGCTTCCGACTACTACGCCGCTGGCGGGCGCATCACCGGCTTCCAGAACGGTCTGGCCATCGCCGGTGACTACATGTCCGCCGCCTCCTTCCTCGGCATCTCCGCCCTGGTCTATACCTCGGGCTACGACGGTCTCATCTACTCCATCGGCTTCCTGGTGGGCTGGCCCATCATCCTGTTCCTGATCGCAGAGCGGCTGCGCAACCTCGGCAAGTACACCTTTGCCGACGTGGCCTCCTACCGCCTCAAGCAGACCTCGGTGCGCAGCCTCTCCGCCAGCGGCTCCCTGGTGGTGGTCGCCCTCTACCTCATCGCCCAGATGGTCGGTGCCGGCAAGCTCATCGAGCTGCTGTTCGGCCTCCAATACCATGTGGCCGTGGTGCTGGTCGGCATCCTGATGGTGCTCTACGTGCTGTTCGGCGGCATGCTGGCCACCACCTGGGTACAGATCATCAAGGCGGTGATGCTGCTCTCCGGTGCCTCCTTCATGGCCATCATGGTGATGAAGTCCGTCAACTTCGACGTCGGTACCCTGTTCAGCGAAGCGGTCAAGGTGCATGCCAATGGTGCGGCCATCATGAGCCCGGGCGGCCTGGTCGCCGACCCCATCTCCGCCATCTCCCTTGGGCTGGCCCTGATGTTCGGTACCGCCGGTCTGCCCCACATCCTGATGCGCTTCTTTACCGTGAGCGATGCCAAGGAAGCCCGTAAATCGGTGTTCTATGCCACCGGCTTCATCGGCTACTTCTACATCCTCACCTTCATCATCGGCTTTGGCGCCATCCTGCTGGTCAGCACCAACCCGGACTTCAAGGACGCCACCGGTGCCCTGCTGGGGGGCACCAACATGGCGGCGGTCCATCTGGCCGATGCGGTGGGCGGCAGCCTGTTCCTGGGCTTCATCTCCGCCGTGGCGTTTGCCACCATACTGGCGGTCGTGGCCGGGCTGACCCTGGCGGGGGCCTCCGCGGTCTCTCACGACCTCTATGCCTGCGTCATCAAGGAAGGCAAGGCCAACGAGGCCGACGAGCTGCGCGTCTCCAAGATGACCACCCTGGTGCTGGGTGTGGTCGCCATCGGCCTTGGCATCCTGTTCGAGAAGCAGAACATCGCCTTCATGGTGGGCCTGGCGTTCTCCATTGCGGCGAGCTGCAACTTCCCTGTGCTCTTCCTCTCCATGTTCTGGTCCCGCCTGACCACCCGTGGCGCCGTCTACGGCGGCTGGCTCGGTCTCATCAGCGCCGTGACCCTGATGATCCTGGGCCCCACCGTCTGGGTGAAAGTACTGGGCCATGCCCAGGCGATCTTCCCCTACGAATACCCGGCGCTCTTCTCCATGGGGCTGGCTTTCATCGGGATCTGGTTCTTCTCGGTCACCGACAAGTCCCAGGCAGCCTCCGATGAGCATGCGAAGTTCTTCCCGCAGTTCGTCCGCTCCCAGACCGGGCTCGGTGCCTCCGGCGCCTCCGCCCACTAAGTGGCATCCCACGCATCCAAGCCGGCCCAGTGCCGGCTTTTTTCATGACCGCCCCTCGCCTCCCCTCTGCAAGAGAGGCCGGAGCCCGTTGCCGGCCTGGTCGTGAAACCTTCCTCCCTGCAATGGGGCCAGATCACAGTTCCTGCTAAAACTTTCAGGGGATCTGTGCCATAATGCGCGCCATTTGACAGACCAACCGGGACATTCCAGTGCTTTCAAGCAACAACATCACCATGCAGTTCGGCGCCAAGCCGCTGTTTGAGAACATCAGCGTCAAGTTTGGCGGCGGCAACCGCTACGGCCTCATCGGTGCCAACGGCTGTGGCAAGTCCACCTTCATGAAGATCCTCGGCGGCGATCTCGAACCCACCGGCGGCAATGTGAGCCTGGATGTCAACGAGCGCATCGGTAAGCTGCGCCAGGATCAGTTCGCCTACGAAGAGATGCGCGTGCTGGACGTGGTCATGATGGGCCACACCGAGCTGTGGGCCGCCATCGCCGAACGCGATGCCATCTACGCCAACCTGGAAGCCACCGACGACGACTACATGAAGGCCGCCGAGCTGGAAGGCCTGGTCGCCGAATATGATGGCTATACCGCCGAATCTCGCGCAGGCGAGCTGCTGCTGGGTGCCGGTATTCCCATCGAGCAGCACAACGGTCCGATGAGCGAAGTGGCCCCAGGCTGGAAACTGCGGGTACTGCTGGCGCAGGCGCTCTTCTCCAACCCCGACATCCTGTTGCTGGACGAACCGACCAACAACCTGGACATCAACACCATTCGCTGGCTGGAGCAGGTGCTCAACGATCGTGAAAGCACCATGATCATCATCTCTCACGACCGTCACTTCCTGAACTCCGTCTGCACCCACATGGCGGATCTGGACTACGGCGAGCTGCGGGTCTACCCGGGCAACTACGACGAGTACATGCTGGCTGCCACCCAGGCTCGCGAGCGCCTGCTGGCCGACAACGCCAAGAAGAAGGCCCAGATCGCCGATCTGCAATCCTTCGTCTCCCGCTTCAGCGCCAACGCCTCCAAGTCCAGCCAGGCTACCTCCCGCCTCAAGCAGATCGACAAGATCAAGATTGAGGAAGTGAAGGTCTCCAGCCGTCAGAACCCCTTCATCCGCTTCGAGCAGGACAAGAAGCTCTACCGCAACATCCTGGAGATCGAAGGCGTCTCCAAGGGTTATGGCGACGGTCCCCTGTTCAAGGGGCTCAACATGATGCTGGAAGTGGGCGAGAAGGTCGCCATCCTGGGTACCAACGGGATCGGTAAGTCCACCCTGATCAAGACGCTGGTCGGTGCCCTGGCACCGGATACCGGCACCATCAAGTGGTCCGAGAACGCCCAGATCGGCTACTACGCCCAGGATCACGCCGAAGATTTCGACACCGATCTCAATGTGTTCGACTGGATGGCCCAGTGGAAGCAGGAGAACGAAGACGAGCAGGCGGTGCGCTCCGTGCTGGGTCGTCTGCTCTTCTCCCAGGACGACATCAAGAAGCCGGTCAAGGTGCTCTCCGGTGGTGAACAGGGCCGCATGCTGTTCGGCAAGCTGATGATGCAGCGCCCCAACATCCTGATCATGGACGAACCGACCAACCACCTGGACATGGAATCCATCGAATCCTTGAACCTGGCGCTGGAGATGTACAAGGGCACCCTGATCTTCGTCTCCCACGACCGCGAGTTCGTCTCCTCCCTGGCGACCCGCATCCTGGAACTGACCGAAGACGGCATCCGCGACTTCGGCGGCACCTACGAGGATTACCTGCGCACCCAGGGTGTGGTGTAATCCTCCGCTTTCAAGCAAAGCGATCAGAACCGGCGCCTCGTGCGCCGGTTTTTTTATGCCTCCTTGATCACGCCCCACAGCAAGAGAAGGATTGGGGATAGGGAGAGCAAGAGTACAGCGCGCTGTCATACACCTGTCCCGCTCATCCCCAGCCAGGATAGGCAGCACAAGCCCGTGCCTGGCCCTTCCCTCCTGCGCCCGCCCGCTCTGCCGGGCTGTCGATGGCACAAAAAAAACGGCTCCATCATGGAGCCGTTTTCACACTTGGGGCCGTGAGGCTGACTTACTCGACAGTGGCTTCCACGTCGGTGAAGTATTCGATCTTGGCCGCCTTGCGCAGCTCGTCGATCAGCGACTTGTAGTCGGCCTGTGCCTTGCCCTGACCCAGCTGACCTTGCAGCAGGCTCACCATCTGGGACGGCTCCTTGATGACGTTGACCTTGTCCAGCGCCACCACCACACGATCACCGTTGGCTTCGGTCACCAGCTCGACGCTCGGCTTGCCATCGGTCGGATGGGGCATGCGGAACGCCTGGGTCACCAGGTTCTGGTCCATTTCCTGGGCGAAACGGGATACACCGGTATGGGTATCCACTTTCAGACCCAGCGCGGTCAGGTCGGCCTGAACGTTCTCACCGGCCTTGAGCTTGTCCAGCAGACCCTGGGCCTTGCCACGGGCCACTTCACTGGCCTTGTCGTGCTTGATGGCGGTGATCACCTGCTCTTTCACCTCGGCAAGCGGCTTGGCCGCCTTCGGCTGGTGACCCATGATGTGCAGCACCAGCGCCTTGCCGTCGGCCAGCTCGATCACGTCGGAGTTGGTGTTGTCATCGCGCAGCTGTTCGGAGAATGCCACGGAGAGCACCTTGGGATCATTGAGCGGTGCCGGCGCATCGGCCTGGCTGAAATAGCCGGTGGACTGCACCTGGAGGCCCATGGCTTCGGCGGTCAAGTCCAGGGAGTCCGGGTTCTCGAAGCTGCTGTCGGCCATCTTCTGCTGCTCGGCGAAGAACTGCTCCTTGGCCTTCTCAGACTGCAGACGGGCGATGGTATCGCTCATCACGTCCACGAAGGGCTTGGTCTTGGCAGGCTCGACGGCCAGCAGCTTGATGATGTGGAAGCCGAACGGGCTCTTCACCACGGCGGAGAGATCGCCAGCCTTGGCCAGCGCGAACGCGGCTTTCTCAAAGGCAGGATCCATCACCCCCTTCTCGAACCAGTCGAGCTCCCCGCCCTTCTTCGCGGAGAAGGTATCGGAGGAGTCGGCCTTGGCCAGCGCGGCGAAATCGTCACCTGCCTTGGCCTTGGCCAGCACGGCCTCGGCTTTCTGCTCGGCGGCCTTTTCATCCTTGCCAAACGGGATCAGGATGTGCGCCACCTGACGGCGCTCGGGACGCTGGAACAGATCCTGATGCTGGTCGTAGTAATCCTGGGCATCCTGCTCGGTGACCTTGATGTTCTTGCCAAGGTTCGCGGCATCGAGCAGCAGATAGTCGACCTTGACCGTCTCATCGTTCATGAAGCGAGCGCTGTTGGCCTTGTAGAACTGCTCCACCTCGGCATCGCTCACCTCGATCCCGTCCACATAGGCGGAAGCGACCAGACGGATCAGGCGCAGGTCACGGGTCTGGTTGTAGAGGCGATCCAGTTGCTCGGCTTCACCCTTGAGGGCGAACTCCGATCCCAGCACGGCGCCCATCAATTGCTGGCGCACCATGTCCTGGCGCAGGGAGTCGCGGAACATCTCGGGGGTCATGCCGGCACGGCGAATGAGCTGCAGGTAGCGGTCATTGCTGAACTTGCCGTTCTCGGCAAACTCGGGCATGGCGACGATGGCCTGCTTGATCTGCTCATCGCTGACGCGCAGACCCAGGGAGCGGGCCTTGTCATCGACCAGCGCCTGATCGATCAGACGGTCCAGCACGCCACGGCGGAACTGTTTCATGTAATCGGGATTGGCGGCCAGCTGGTTGAAGGCCTCACCCATTTGGGATTCCATGCGGGCCCGCTCATTGCGGTAGGCATTCTCCAGTGCGGGGGCACTGATGTCATTGCCGTTGACGGTGGCGGGGGCGGTACGTGCCGGGCCATTGAGGTAGCTGCCTACCCCGGCCAAGGCAAAGGAGAGGATGATCAGGCCCAAGATAACCTTGGCTACCTTGCCCTGCGCCCCTTCGCGTAGTTTATCCAACATCATGTTTGTACTTATGCTCCCGAACTCGATGGGCGTAAATAATGAAAAGGCGCACCGATTGCGATGCGCCTTGGTCAAGCAGTATGAGGGAGAGCCCTCTCACTTGTCTGGTCAGAGACCAAGGACGGTGCCGATAGATATCAGCGACCGGCTTAGTTGACCGCGTCTTTCAGGGCCTTGCCGGCTTTGAAGGCAGGAACTTTACCGGCAGCGATTTCGATGGTCGCACCAGTTTGCGGGTTGCGGCCGGAACGGGCTGCACGCTCGCGAACGGCGAAAGTACCGAAACCAACCAGAGCAACCTGGTCACCCTCTTTCAGGGCTTCGCCCACGGCATCGATGAAGGCATCCAGCGCACGGCCAGCGGCAGCTTTGGAGATATCAGCACCGTCTGCAATCTTGTCAATCAGTTGAGATTTATTCACTCTTATATTCCCCTTTTATCGAACATCGCTGCGGCGCTGATTTCCCTGGCCACAACAAGTGGAGGTTTTATAACAAGCCTCCTGATCAGTTGCAAGTGACAATCTGGCGCAAACCCGCGCCACATCACGCATTGCGACTCATCATGAGTACCCGATCGGTGGTCAAGGCTACTTCCGTTGTCCGGTGCATGCAAGCCTTAACCACCCCCCGAATGCGCCAAATTTGCGGCGCATCAACATTTACACGACAGAAACGCGTTCGAAACCTTGCGGATTGTCCTGTAACGCCAGTGCAAGCACCTCATCAATCCAGCGAACCGGATAGATTTCAAGATCTTGTTTGACGTTGGCCGGGATCTCCTCGAGGTCACGTTCGTTCTCTTTCGGGATCAGCACACGCTTGATGCCACCACGGTGGGCCGCCAGCAGTTTCTCCTTGAGACCACCGATGGGCAACACCTCGCCACGCAGGGTGATTTCACCCGTCATGGCCACGTCGGCACGCACCGGGTTGCCGGTGAGGCTGGAAACCAGGGCGGTACACATGGCGATACCGGCGCTCGGGCCGTCTTTCGGGGTCGCCCCTTCCGGCACGTGCACGTGGATGTCGCGCTTCTCGTAGAAGTCGCCGTTGATACGCAGCTTCTCGGCACGGGCCCGCACCACCGTCATGGCCGCCTGGATGGACTCCTGCATCACGTCACCGAGGGAACCGGTGTAAGTGAGCTTGCCCTTGCCCGGCATGTTGGTGGTCTCGATGGTGAGCAGATCGCCCCCCACTTCGGTCCACGCCAGCCCGCACACCTGACCAATCTGGTTCTGGTCGGTGGCCTTGCCATAGTCAAAGCGCTGTACCCCCAGGAACTCCTTGAGGTTCTCCTGGTTGACCTGAACATGCTTGATGCTCTTGTCCAGCAGGATGCGTTTGACTGCCTTGCGACAGATTTTGGAGATTTCACGCTCCAGGCTGCGTACACCCGCCTCGCGGGTGTAGTAGCGAATCACCCCGATCAGCGCCGAATCCTCGATGGTGATCTCGGAAGGCTTCAGGCCGTTGCGCTGGATCTGCTTGGCCACCAGGTGCTGCTTGGCAATGTTGAGCTTCTCGTCCTCGGTGTAACCGGACAGACGGATCACTTCCATCCGGTCCAGCAGCGGACCCGGTATGTTCATGGAGTTGGAGGTGGCCACGAACATCACGTCCGACAGGTCATAATCCACTTCCAGATAGTGATCGTTGAAGCTGCTGTTCTGCTCGGGATCCAGCACCTCCAGCAGGGCGGAAGCGGGATCGCCACGCATGTCCGAGCTCATCTTGTCGATTTCGTCGAGCAGGAACAGCGGGTTCTTCACGCCGACTTTCGCCATCTTCTGAATGAGCTTGCCGGGCATGGAGCCGATGTAGGTACGGCGGTGACCACGGATCTCCGCCTCGTCACGCACCCCACCCAGGGCCATGCGCACATACTTGCGGCCGGTGGCCTTGGCGATGGACTGGCCCAGGGAGGTCTTGCCCACCCCGGGAGGCCCGACCAGGCAGAGGATGGGGCCCTTGAGCTTGTTCACCCGCGCCTGCACCGCCAGGTATTCGAGGATGCGATCCTTGACCTTGTCCAGGCCATAGTGATCCGCATCCAGCACCTCCTGGGCCTTGCCCAGGTCTTTCTTGACCTTGGAGCGGGCCTTCCAGGGCACCTGCACCATCCAGTCCACATAGCTGCGCACCACGGTGGCTTCCGCCGACATGGGGGACATCATCTTGAGCTTGGCGAGCTCGGCCTGGGCCTTCTCGCGGGCATCCTCCGGCATCCCGGCCTCTTCAATCTTGCGATTGAGGGCTTCGAATTCATCCGGGCTGTCTTCCAGCTCACCCAGCTCTTTCTGGATGGCCTTCATCTGCTCGTTGAGGTAATACTCCCGCTGGCTCTTTTCCATCTGCTTCTTGACCCGGGAGCGGATGCGCTTCTCGACCTGCAACAGGTCGATCTCCGACTCCATCATGGCCATCAGAAACTCGATGCGCTCGGACACGGAGGCGATTTCCAGCACCTTCTGCTTGTCTTCGAGCTTGAGCGGCATGTGGGCAGCCATGGTATCGGCCAGGCGCGCCGCATCGTCGATCGCCGAAATCGAGGTGAGTACCTCGGGCGGGATCTTCTTGTTGAGTTTGATGTAACCTTCGAACTGGCCGATGGCAGAGCGCACCAGCACGTCCTGATCCTTCTCCTCGATGGGGGCGGACGCGATGTACTGGGCCTCCCCGACAAAGAAGTCGCGATCGTCGATCATCCGCTCAAGGCGGGCACGCTGGCCCCCCTCCACCAGCACCTTGACGGTGCCGTCCGGCAGCTTGAGCATCTGCAGAATATTGGCCACTGTCCCGACGGAGAAAATTTCCTCCACCGTCGGTTCGTCAGTCGACGCATCCTTCTGGGCCACCAGCAGGACTTTCTTGTCCTGCTCCATGGCCGCTTCCAGACAGCGAATGGATTTTTCCCGCCCCACAAAGAGTGGAATGACCATGTGGGGATAGACCACCACGTCACGAAGAGGCAGGACGGGAATCTCGATGCGTTCTGAACGCTCTAGGTTCATATATGTCCTCTCGGCTTGTTATACCGTTGGCAAAGGCTTGGGTGAGTATATGGGGGCGCAAAGATGAGATTCAATCGCCTTGGCCGTAAAAAGCATGAAAGGGGCAAAAAGCCCCTTTATGTGATTAAAAATCAGACAGTTACTCTGAGGCTGCGGCCTGAGTTTCGGGATTGTCGTAGATCATCAGGGGCGCGGAGTCTCCCTTGATCACCGTCTCGTCGATCACCACCTTGCTGACCCCTTTCAGGGAGGGCAGGTCATACATGGTGTCGAGCAGTACGGCCTCGACAATGGAACGCAGACCCCGGGCACCGGTTTTGCGCTCCATGGCCTTGCGGGCAATGGCATTGAGCGCGTCGTCACGAAACTCCAGCTCCACCTCTTCCAGGGCAAACAGCGCGGCATACTGCTTGGTCAGCGCGTTCTTCGGCTCTTTCAGGATCTGGATGAGGGCAGCCTCGTCAAGCTCGGTCAGGGTCGCGACCACCGGCAGACGACCGATGAACTCGGGGATCAGACCGTACTTGATGAGATCTTCCGGCTCCACCTTGGCAAAGTTCTCGCTCAGGGTTGCCTTGGCATTCTTGGACTTCACCTCGGCGCCAAAACCGATGCCGGTGCCCTTGACGGAGCGCTGCTCGATCACCTTGTCCAGCCCCGCGAAGGCACCACCACAGATGAAGAGGATCTTGGAGGTGTCGACCTGCAAAAACTCCTGCTGCGGGTGCTTGCGACCGCCCTGGGGCGGCACGGAGGCGATGGTGCCTTCGATCAGTTTCAGCAGGGCCTGCTGCACCCCTTCACCGGAGACGTCGCGGGTGATGGAGGGGTTGTCCGACTTGCGGGAGATCTTGTCGATCTCGTCGATGTAGACGATACCGCGCTGGGCCTTCTCCACGTCGTAGTCGCACTTTTGCAGCAACTTCTGGATGATGTTCTCCACGTCCTCGCCCACGTAACCGGCTTCGGTCAGGGTGGTGGCATCGGCCATGGTGAAGGGCACATCCAGCAGACGAGCCAGGGTCTCGGCCAGCAGAGTCTTGCCGCTGCCGGTGGGGCCAATCAGCAGGATGTTGGATTTGCCCAGCTCCACGCCACCGGACTCGCTGCCGCTGCGAAGACGCTTGTAGTGGTTATAGACAGCCACCGCCAGCACCTTCTTGGCGTACTCCTGACCGATCACGTAGTCGTCCAGATGGGCGCGGATTTCATGAGGGGTCGGCAGCTCGCTACCATCGCGCTTGGGAGAGATCTCGCGGATCTCTTCGCGGATGATGTCGTTGCACAGCTCGACACACTCATCACATACGTAGACGGAAGGGCCAGCGATCAGCTTGCGCACTTCATGCTGGCTTTTGCCGCAGAAAGAGCAATACAGCAGCTTGTCGCCCTCACCCTTGCGTTTCTCTGTCATTCAGCGACCTCGTTTTATCAATAGAGGATGGATCGTCCTGTTGAGTTTACAACAGGACGGGGTACCCTGCTCAGCCGCGCTGGCTCAGGATGCCGTCAACCAGACCATAGGCAACGGCCTGTTCGGCGGACATGAAGTTGTCACGGTCGGTGTCGCGCTCGATGGTGGCCATGTCCTGACCGGTATGGAACGCCAGACGATCGTTCAGGGTATTCTTGATTTTCAGGATCTCTTGGGCATGGATCTGGATGTCAGAAGCCTGCCCCTGGAAGCCGCCCAGCGGCTGGTGGATCATCACTCGGGCATTGGGCAGGCAGAAACGCTTGCCCTTGGCGCCACCGGCCAGCAGGAAGGCCCCCATGGAGCAGGCCTGCCCCATGCAGACGGTGCTCACGTCCGGCTTGATGAACTGCATGGTGTCATAGATGGACATACCCGCAGTGACGGCGCCACCCGGCGAATTGATGTAGATGCTGATGTCCTGATCCGGGTTCTCGGACTCCAGGAACAGCAGTTGGGCCACCACCAGGTTCGCCATGTGATCCTCGACCTGACCGGTCAGGAAGATCACCCGCTCTTTCAGCAGACGGGAATAGATGTCGTAGGAACGCTCCCCTTTCGCGGTTTGCTCTACCACCATCGGGATGAGCGCATTGCGTGGGGATTCAGTCACATCGTTATAGTTCTTGTACATAAGGCATTGTCCCTAAAATAAAATGGCCCGAGTGGAGATCACACGAGCCATTATACTTAACAGTTTTGACCTTAAGTCAAATGTTCTTAGGCAGCGGCACCGGACTTGTTGATCACTTCGTCGAAGGCAACTTCTTTCTCGGTGACTTGCGCCTTGGACAGGATCAGATCGATGGCTTGATCTTCAATGGCCAGGTTGCGCACGCCGTTCAGCATCTGCTCGTTCTGCTGATAGTACTCGATCACTTCTTTCGGATCTTCGTAGGCAGTGGCCATGGACTCGATGATGCTGGTCACACGGGCGTCGTCAGCCTTGATCTCGTTGGTGCGGATGACGTCACCCAGCAGCAGACCAACGCGGACACGGCGCTCGGCCTGGGCCTGGAACAGCTCGGCCGGCAGCTCGGGGGCGTTGCCGCCCTGGAAGCCACCGAAGCGCTGCAGAGCCTGCTGACGCAGGGTGTCGATTTCCTGGGCAACGGCAGCCTTCGGCAGATCGATCTGGTTGGCTTCAACCAGGCCGTTCAGTACCTGCTCTTTCACGCTGTTTTTCAGGGCCTGGGCCAGTTCGCGCTCCATGTTCTTGCGCACTTCTGCCTTCAGCTCTTCAACGCTGCCGCTCTCGATGCCGAAACGCTTGACGAACTCTTCGGTCAGCTCGGGCAGCACCTGCTCTTCAACCTTGTGCAGCTTGGAGGCAAACTTGGCAGCCTTGCCCTTCAGGGCTTCGGCGTGGTAGTCAGCCGGGAAAGTCACCTCGATGGTGAACTCGTCGCCCGCTTTCTTACCCAGGATGGCGTCTTCGAAGCCCGGGATCATGCGGCCAGCGCCCAGTTCCAGGGTGAAGCCTTCAGCCTTGCCACCGTCGAACTCTTCACCGTCGATGGAACCGACGAAGTCCATGGTCACACGCATGCCGTTGGCGGCAGCCACAGCGGCTTCAGTCCAGGTGGCGTGCTGCTTGCGCAGGGTGTCGATCATGTTTTCCAGGTCGCTGTCCTTCACGGTGGCAACCGGCTTCTCGACTTTGATGCTCTCCAGACCGGCAACTTCGAACTCCGGATACACTTCGAAAGTGGCGGTGAATTCGAAATCCTGACCTTCTTTGATCTCTTTCGGATCCATGGTCGGGGCGCCAGCCGGGCTCAGTTTGTTCTCGATGATGGCCTTGATGAAGTTGTTCTGCATCATTTCATCGGCAACGCGGGCGTGAGCCATGGCACCGAACATCTTCTTGATGATGGCAACCGGAGCCTTGCCAGGACGGAAACCGTCGATGCGACGGGTTTTGGCCAGGCCATTCAATTCTTTGCGCACGGCGGCGTCAACGGTAGCGGCCGGTACAGTGATGGTAAGACGGCGTTCCAGACCCTGGGTTGTCTCTACAGAAACTTGCATTCTTTTACCTCGTTCAACTCAGCACTGCGTGCTGACCCTTTATTGCCCCCGGGCAAGCCCGGAGTCTTCCTGTTTATAAAGACAACGACTGTCTTTGTGATGAGAAAATATGACGCGACATTATAGCGGCGTGCAGTGGTCGCGTCGAGCCGCACATCCCCCATCCGGGGCACAGACAGCACAATTTGCGCAAGACTTTCTCCTATATGGGGAAGCCTTGCACCGAGTTCAAGCGTTCCATCCGCAATAATTTGCACTGGCTCACTCTTTTTCACGGCGAACGGGCCATTTTGATCGCCATCCGCCGCCAATCGGGCACAAAAATGGCGTGCTGCGACCCAAATTGTCCACCTTCTCGCCTGTGCCATTGCGTCCCCCGGCCGGGCTCGCTATGGTGACAGCCAATTCACGTGCTGCTGGAGTCACCCACATGTCCTTTTTCCGCTTCTTGTTCAATCTGCTCTGGTTCGTGCTGGGAGGCGTCTTCATGGGGCTGGCCTGGTGGCTGGCGGGGCTGCTCTGCTTCGTCTCCCTCATCGGGATCCCCTGGGGACGCGCCTGCTTCGTCATCGGCACTTTCACCTTCTTCCCGTTTGGCAAGCAGGCGGTGAGCCGCAAGAGCATGACGGGCCAGAGCGACATCGGCACCGGCGCCCTGGGGCTGATTGGCAACATTCTCTGGTTTGTGCTCATCGGGGTCTGGCTGGCCATCGGCCACATCGCCTCGGCGCTGGCCTGTTTCGTCACCATCGTCGGCATCCCGTTCGGCATCCAGCACCTCAAGCTGGCCCTCATCAGCCTGGCCCCCATCGGCCAGATGATAGTGACCAACCACGAGGCCGAATCGGGCCGCTACATCCGCTGACAGCCCATCTCAGGCTATCCTTGCGGGTGGAAAAAAGGGCAGACTAGGGTCTGCCCTTTTTCATTGCCCCATTCGAGGTCTTCCATGCTGCCCAGCCATTTTTTTGCCAACCTCGCCCGTATGCGCCTCATCTACCGCTGGCCCCTGATGCGCAACATCCAGCCCGAAAACATCGCCGAGCACAGCTTGCAGGTCGCCATGGTGGCCCACGCCCTCGGCCTTATCAGCAATCGCCTGTTCGGCGCTCAGGTGGATGCAGACCGGGCCGCCGTCATGGCCCTCTACCACGACAGCAGCGAGGTGCTGACCGGGGATCTGCCCACCCCGGTCAAGTACTTCAATCCCGAAATCGCCCGCGAATACAAGAAGATTGAGCTTGCCGCCGAGCAGCGCCTGCTGGGGATGTTGCCGCCTGAGCTGGTCGAGGACTTTCGCCCCCTGCTCGACTCCGGCGCCCAGGACGAGGCCCTCACCAGCCTGGTGAAGGATGCAGACACCCTCTGTGCCTACACCAAGTGTCTGGAGGAGCTGAGCGTCGGCAACCGGGAGTTCGAGCCCGCGCGAAAGCGCCTCGAGCAGATGCTGGACGCCAGGATGAACCCTGCCATGCGCTACTTCATCGATGTCTTCGTGGGGAGTTTTTCACTGCCTCTCGATGAGTTGAATGCCCATTGATGCCATCAACACGGCACCAGGCATCATCTCCTCCTGCGTATTGCCCCGATAACCGCCACTTCGGGGGTTTCCCCACAAAAGAGTGACAATAAAAAGGGCCCCGCAGGGCCCTTTATCACATCCATGGGTATCAATGCCCCAGCTCCCGGGACGGCACCAGGCCGCTCGCCCGCCAGGCGGGATAGAGGGTCGCCACCAGGCTCATCAGGATGGCGGCGCCGGTCACGATGAGCAAGTCCTGCATGTGCAGCTCGGTCGGCAGGAAGTCGATGAAGTAGATGTCCGGATTGAGGAAACGGTGCCCGATCACCCCTTCGATGGCGCTCAGGATCTGGGTCAGCTTGCTGGAGAGCAGGCCGCCCAGCAGGGCGCCTAGCAAGGCTCCCGCCACCCCGTTCACCATCCCCTGGATGACGAAGGTAAGCCGGATCTGGCCCGGGCTCGCCCCCATGGTCTTCAAGATGGCAATCTCGCTGCGCTTCTCGTTCACCGCCATCACCAGGGTGGAGACGATGTTGAAGCAGGCCACCGCCACCACCATCAGCATCACCACGTACATCACGGTGCGCACCATCTGGATGTCCTGATAGAGATAACCCTGGCGGCTCATCCAGCTGCTGATATAGACGTAGTGCGGGAATTTCTGGGCCGCCGCCACCGTGATGGACTGGGCCTTGAGCACGTCGCTCACCTTGAGGCTGAACCCCTCCACCGCGCTGCCCATGCCGGTGATGGCCTGGGCGTCCGCCAGGTGCATGAAGCCGAGCAGGCCGTCGAGCTGGCCGCCGATCTCGAGCAGTCCTACCACGGTGAGCACCTCCCGTTTCGGGTTCTTGATGCCGGCGGCATCACCCGCCTGGGGCAGCAGCAGGGTGACGGTGTCCCCTGTCTTGACCCCCAGCTTGTCGGCGATGATCTTGCCGAGGATGACCCTGTGTTCACCCGCCTGCAGCTCGCGAAGGCCCCGACCCGTCATGAAGTTGCCCGCATCGGAGAGATTGGCTTCCAGCTCCGGCAGCACCGCACGCAGCTGGACCCCCTTGAGGGCGGAGCCGTGCTCCAGCAGGCCGTCCAGGCGAATGACGGGCGCAGCCGCCTCCACCCCGGGCTGGGCCAGCAGGTAGTCCCTGAGCCGCGGCCAGTCAGGCAGCGGCGCTTCCATGCCGATGAGCTCGCCGTGGGGGACCACGGAGAGCACCCGGTTCTTGAGCTCCCGCTCGAACCCGTTCATGGCGGAGAGGCCAAGAATGAGGGCCATCACCCCGAGGGCGATGCCGATGAGGGAGGAGGCCGAGATAAAGGCGATGAAACCGTTGCGACGGCGGGAGCGGCTGTAACGCAGGCCCAGGAACAGGGGCAGCGGCTTGAACATCAGGCGACCTCCGCCATGATGCCGCTCACCAGGGTGACCCGGCGGTGGAGCTTGGCGGCCAGGCTCAAATCGTGGGTCACCACCACGAACGCGGTGCCAAGCTCGCGATTGAGCTCGCACAAGAGCTCATAGACGGCGGTGGCGCTGGCATGATCCAGGTTGCCGGTGGGCTCGTCCGCCAGCACCAGGCTGGGTTCGTTGACCAGGGCTCGGGCGATGGCCACCCGCTGGCGCTCGCCACCGGAGAGCTCGGACGGTCTGTGGTTGAGACGGTGGGAGAGCCCCACCCGCCCCAACATCTTGCTCGCCTTCTCGGTGGCGCTGGCCACCGACTCACCGGCGATCAGCAGCGGCATGGCCGCATTTTCCAGCGCGCTGAATTCCGAGAGCAGGTGGTGGAACTGGTAAACGAAGCCCAGCTCCTGGTTGCGAAACCTCGCCTGGGTGCGACTGTCCCAGCCATGGATGTCCTGCCCCTTGAACAGCACGGCGCCGCTGGAGGGGTTGTCCAGCGCCCCCATCAGGTGCAGCAGGGTGGTCTTGCCGGAGCCCGAGCTCCCCACCACCGCCAGCATCTCCCCGGGGGCGACGTCCAGCTCGATCCCCTTGAGTACCTGGGTCTCCAGATTGCCCTCTTTGTAGACATGATTGAGGGCCTGGCAGCGCAGCAGCGGCTCGCAGGAGACGGATTGATTCATAACGGGGGCTCCACTTGCACCTGTAACAACAGAAGATGAATTATTCATAACGCAGCGCCTCCGCCGGTTTGACCCGGGCCGCGCGGGAGGCCGGGTAGAGGGTGGCACTGAAACTCAGCAGCACGGCACCCAGCAGGATCGTCATGACCTGGGCCGGCTCGACGATGACCGGCAGACCGCTGCCCCCCGCCGCCATATAGAGGTTGAGCCCAAGGGCATTGAGCAGAGGATTGAGGCCGAAGCAGAGCGCCAGCCCCGCCAGCCCCCCGAACAGGGCGCCAATGACGCCGCTCGACGCCCCCAGCACCATGAAGATCTTGACGATGCCGGATTCGCTCATGCCCATGGTACGCAGGATGGCCACCTCTCCTTCCTTGTCGGTGACCACCATCACCAGGGCGGAGAGGATGTTGAAGGTGGCGACCGCGATGATCAGCACCAGCATCAGCCCCATCATCCGTTTTTCCATGGCCACCGCCTGGAACAGCTCGCCGCGCTCGCGGCGCCAGTCCTGCCACTCCAGCCCGTCTGGCAACGCGGTCTTCACCACCTCGTCGGCGGCGAAGGGATCGTCCAGCCAGAGGCGGATGCCGCCCACCTTGTCCGCAGGCAGGCGCAGCATGCGCTGGGCATCCCCCAGGGCAATCAGTGCCACCTGGCTGTCCACATCGGCGCCGACCCCGAAGATACCGGAGACGGTGAAAAGACGCTGGGCCGGCACCCGGCCAAAGGGGGTAAAGCGGGTACCTTCGGTCAGGATGAGACGCACCTGGTCGCCGATGGAGACCTTGAGGCGGCTGGCCACCCCCTGCCCCAGCACGATGTGGTATTCACCGGCCTGCAGGCTGTCAAGGCGCCCTCCCAGCATCTGGGCGTGCAAGATGTCATCCTTGGGCCAGCGGGCGGGATCGATCCCCTGCACGCTCACGCCGGTGAGCTGACCCGGGCTTTGCAGCATGCCTTCGCTGTCGAGCATGGGGGCCGTGGCCACCACGTGGGGCAAGCGGGCCAGATCGGGCAGACCTTCGGGCTCGGCCTCGATGCGTCCGGCCTGATTGGTCACCACCACATGGGGGATCACCCCGAGGATGCGCCCCTTGAGCTGGCCTTCGAACCCGTTCATCACCGAGATCACCACCATCAGGGCGGCGACCCCGATGGCGATGCCAAAGGTGGAGAACAGGGAGATAAAGGAGACGAAGCGGTTACTGCGTCGCGAGCCTGCATAACGCAGGCCGATGGCCAGCGACAGTGGCTGAAAAAGTCCGGTCTTCAAGGATATCTACGTTGCCAACGAAATAAGATACCGGATAATAAAGGGAAACCGTCTATGACAACAAGGGATAGCCTCCATGCAGGAACAGTTCTTCAGCGTCACCCATGCCACGCCGGTCAATGTGATCCCCATGCCGGCCGACTTTCGTCTGCCGACGCTGGAGGCCCTGGAGGCCGAGTTGCCCGAGCCGTTTCGCATCGCCTCCGCCATCACCTCCATCGATCTGGTGAGCAGCCGGTTGCTGCGCAGCCAGAACGAGTCCATGCACGATCTGGTGGAGATCATCAACCAGCAGTCCCGCAAGATCGACATGATCATGGGCTATGTGCTGGCAGCCCAGGATCACCCCGAGCACCGCTTCCACACCCTGCGCTTTGGCGCCGGGCAGCTCACCTACCTGCACCCCCACCAGGGGCACGGGGAGGCCCCCGCCCTGCACCAGATCGTGCGGCTCAAGATCTTCCTGCGGGAAGAGGCCTCCGCCGTCTACTGCTACGGCGAGGTCGTGCAGCGGGACGCCGGAGAGCACGGCACCCACGTGATGCTCGACTACGTGCGCATCCGCGAGGATGACCGGGAGCTGCTGGTGCGCGCCAGCCTGCATGTGCAGTCGAAACAGCTCAAGCTGCGTGCCCAGGAACGTCAGCGCTAACCCAGGTCCATGTCAAAAGAACGCCAACAGTAAAAGACTCCGATGATGCCAATGACCCTCCCCGCCTTGCCCGCCAAAGCGGGCCAGAAGACAACGTTCGGCCAGCTGGTCGGCAGCAGCCTGGCGCTGGTTGCCGCCCGCCTCACCCGGGAAGCCCGAAGACCCGTCCTGCTGGTCACCGCCGATACCCCGAGCGCCCTGCGCCTTGAACAGGAACTGGGGTTCCTGCTGGCGGATCAGGATTGCCCGGTGCTGCTGTTCCCGGACTGGGAGACCCTGCCCTACGACAGCTTCTCTCCCCACCAGGACATCATCTCCCAGCGCCTCGAGACCCTCTACCAGTTGCCGCAGATGCGCCACGGCGTGCTCATCGTGCCCATCTCCACCCTGATGCTGCGCACGGCGCCCCAGGCTTATCTCGACAAATACAGCCTGATGGTCACAAGCGGCCAGCGCCTCAACCTGCAGCAGCTGCGCGGGCGTCTGGCGGAGGCGGGCTACGTGGCGGTGGAACAGGTGCTGGAGCACGGCGAATTCGCCGCCCGCGGCTCCCTGCTGGATCTCTTCCCCATGGGGAGCAGCCGCCCCTATCGCATTGATTTTTTCGACGACGAGGTGGACTCCATCCGCCCCTTCGACCCCGAGACCCAGCGCTCCAGCGAGCCGGTGAAGTCGGTGAGCCTCCTGCCCGCCCGGGAATTTCCCACCGACGAGGGGGCCATCGAGCTGTTTCGTGGCCAGTATCGCGAACAATTCGAGATCTCCCGCGCCGAGGGCTCCGTCTATCAGGAGGTGAGCAAGGGGCGCTGGCCCGCCGGCATCGAATACTACCTGCCGCTCTTCTTCCAGCAGACTGCCAGCCTGTTTGATTACCTGCCCGAAAACACCCTGCTGCTCACCGTGGGGGAGATCTACCCCGCGGCCCAGCGCTTCTGGAACGACATCGGCCAGCGCTATGAAGATAGACGCTGGGACAACACCCGTCCCCTGCTGCCGCCCCAGCAGATCTATCTGCCGGTGGAGCAGCTCTTCGCCGCCCTCGGGGACTATGGCGCCGTGCGTCTGCAGGAGGCGACCGTTGACGGCGGAGCGGGTCAGCAGGATCTGCCCCTCGCCCCCCTGCCGGATCTGCAGCTCGACCACAGCAAGGAGCAACCCCTGCTGGCCCTTGACGGCTTCCTGCAAGGCTTTGCCGGGCGCACCCTGTTTGCGGTGGAGTCCGAGGGGCGGCGCGAGGGGCTCGGGGATCTGCTCGCACGGATCAACCTGCAACCCCGGGAGTTTGCCTCCCTCGACGCCTTCCTGGTGAGCGATGCGCGCCACGGGCTGCTGGTCTGCCCCCTGGAGCGGGGCTTCCTGCTGCAAGAGCCCGGCCAGACGCCCCTTGCCCTCATCACCGAGGCCGAGCTGCTCGGCGGCAAGATCCGCAGCAAGCGCCAGCGGGACAAGAGCAAGAACTTAAGCTCCGATGCGGTGATCCGAAACCTGGGTGAGCTGACCCAGGGCCAGCCGGTGGTACACCTGGATCACGGGGTCGGTCGTTACCTGGGGCTCGAGACCATAGATGCAGGCGGCCTGCCCACCGAGTTTCTGACCCTGGAATACGCCGGCGGCGACAAGCTGTTCGTGCCGGTCACCAGTTTGCACCTGATCAGCCGCTACACCGGCTCGGACAACCCGCCCAGCCACAAGCTCGGCGGCGAGGCCTGGGTCAAGGCGCGGCGCAAGGCGGCGGAGAAGGTGCGGGACGTGGCGGCCGAGCTGCTGGATGTCTATGCCATGCGGGCAGCCCGTCACGGCTTTGCCTTCAAACACGACCGGGAGGCCTACCGCCAGTTTGCCGCGAGCTTCCCGTTCGAGGAGACCGAGGATCAGCTCAATGCCATCAACGCCGTGCTCGGCGACATGTGTCAGGCCAAGAGCATGGACCGCCTGGTGTGCGGCGACGTGGGCTTTGGCAAGACCGAAGTGGCGATGCGGGCGGCCTTTGTGGCCGTGCACGGCGGCAAGCAGGTGGCCGTGCTGGTGCCCACCACCCTCCTGGCCCAGCAGCACTACGACAACTTCCGCGACCGCTTCGCCAACTGGCCGGTGCGGGTGGAGGTGCTGAGCCGCTTCCGCTCCGCCAAGGAGCAGAGCGCCGTGATGAAGGAGATGGCCGAGGGCAAGGTGGACATCATCATCGGCACCCACAAGCTGCTCGGCGCCGAGCTCACCTTCAAGGATCTGGGCCTGCTCATCGTCGACGAGGAGCACCGCTTCGGGGTGCGCCAGAAGGAGAAGATCAAGGCGCTGCGCGCCGACGTGGATATCCTCACCCTCACCGCGACCCCCATTCCCCGCACCCTCAACATGGCCATGTCCGGCATGCGGGATCTCTCCATCATCGCCACCCCGCCCGCCAAGCGGCTCGCCATCAAGACCTTCGTGCGCCAGCACGAACCTGCAGTGGTGCGCGAGGCGGTACTGCGGGAATTGAAGCGCGGCGGCCAGGTCTACTACCTGCACAACGATGTGGAGAGCATCGAGAAGTGCGCCGCCGATCTTGCCGAGCTGGTGCCGGAGGCGCGCATCGGCATCGCCCACGGCCAGATGCGCGAGCGGGAGCTCGAGCGGGTGATGTCGGACTTCTACCACCAGCGCTTCAACCTGCTGGTGTGCACCACCATCATCGAGACCGGCATCGACGTGCCGAGCGCCAACACCATCATCATGGACCGGGCGGATCACCTTGGCCTGGCCCAGCTGCACCAGCTGCGGGGCCGGGTCGGTCGCTCCCACCACCAGGCCTATGCCTACCTGCTCACCCCCCATCCCAAGCTGATGACCAAGGATGCGGCCAAGCGGCTGGAGGCCATCGCATCCCTCGAAGATCTCGGCGCCGGCTTTGCGCTCGCCACCCACGATCTGGAGATCCGGGGCGCGGGCGAGCTGCTCGGCGACGATCAGAGCGGCCAGATCGAATCGGTGGGCTTCACCCTCTACATGGAGATGCTGGAGCAAGCGGTGGAGGCGCTCAAACATGGCAAGGAACCGTCGCTGGAGCAGCTCATGAGCCAGCATACCGAGGTGGAGCTGCGTCTGCCCGCCTTGCTCCCTGACGACTACATCCCGGACATCAACATGCGCCTCTCCATGTACAAGCGCATCGCCAGTGCCGCCGATGAGCAGGAGCTGCGGGAGCTCAAAGTGGAGCTCATCGATCGCTTCGGCCTCTTGCCGGAGCCGACCAAGACGCTGATGGAGCTGGCCGCCTTCCGCCAGCGCGCCACGGCGCTGGGGATTCGCCGGGTGGAGATGAGCGAGCGCGGCGGCTATCTGGACTTCACCCAGGAAACCCGCGTCAACCCGGCCTATCTGGTCAAGCTGCTCTCCGAGCAGCCGCGCATCTACAAGATGGACGGACCGACCCGGCTGCGCTTCCAGGTGCCGACCCAGGACAGGGCCATGCGCCTCAAACTGGTGGACGGCCTGCTGGCGGATCTCGCCCGCCATGCCACCCCCTGAGGAGAAGCATGACGTCAGCAGGGCGCGACCTGCCGCCTATAACAACGGGAGCCCCAGGGCTCCCGTTTCGTTGCTAGCAAGGGGCGGCATCTCGCCCCCGGCCCCCCTTCTTGCCTCTCGATGCCTCGGTTCGCCCTCCTGGCAGCACCATTTTGCCGCCAAATCCATCCACTGATGCGATACATTGAGTCACCACCCATCTGAAAAACAGATGGATGTGGGGATGATTGTGGGCAACAAACGGGTTCAACGCGCCTCGATCGCCCCGCAGATGGCCCGTGCCGTATTTATCCCGCCCACGTATCCAGACCAGGTATCCCGGCAAGGGGGCCACCAGCCATTGCACCGCGACAACCGAAGCGTCGCGTCAGTCCGTCAGTCCGTCAGTCCGTCAGTCCGTCAGTCCGTCAGTCCGTCAGTCCGTCAGTCCGTCAGTCCGTCAGTCCGTCAGCATATCAACCTGGCTACACCCGCCTGCACGCCAATAAAAACGGGAGCCTTGACGGCTCCCGTGACGAAGGGACGCTGGCCCGGGCTCAGCCCTGGTTGGCCGGATCCTCGTGGGCGGAGAACTCCCGCATGAAGGCCTCGGCCCGCTCCACCATCCTGGTGGAGCCGACGAAGTAAGGGGTGCGCTGGTGCAGGGCGGTAGGCTGGATGTCCATGATGCGGCCAAAGCCGTCGGACGCCTTGCCACCGGCCTGCTCCACCAGGAAGGCCATGGGGTTGCACTCATAGAGCAGGCGCAACTTGCCGTTCGGGGAGTTGGTGCCGGACGGGTAGATGTAGATGCCCCCCTTGAGCAGGTTGCGGTGGAAATCCGACACCAGGGAGCCGATGTAGCGGGAGGTGTAGGGCCTGTGAGTCGCCTCGTCACGCTCCTGGCAGTATTTCAGGTACTTCTTCACCCCGTCCGGGAACTTGATGTAGTTGCCCTCGTTGATGGAGTAGATCTTGCCCTCCTCCGGAATGCGGATGTTCTCGTGGGAGAGGCAGAAGCAGCCGATGGAGGGGTCATAGGTGAAGCCGTTGACCCCAAAGCCGGTGGTGTAGACCAGCATGGTGGAGGAGCCGTAGACCACGTAGCCCGCCGCGACCTGACGGTGACCCGGCTGCAGGAAGTCCTCCAGAGTGACCCCGGCGCCCGGTTTGCTGACCCGGCGGTAGATGGAGAAGATGGTCCCGACCGAGACGTTGACGTCGATGTTGGAGGAGCCGTCGAGGGGGTCTATCAGCACCACGTACTTGGAGTGACGAGAGAGCTCGGAATCGAAGGAGACAAAGTCCTCCTCCTCCTCAGAGGCCATGCCGCACACCTCGCCACGGGCCTCCAGCGCCGCCTTGAAGCGCTCGTTGGCATAGACGTCCAGCTTCTGCTGCACCTCGCCCTGCACGTTTTCGGCGCCGATGGAACCGATGATGTCCGCCAGCCCCGCCTTGTTGATCTCCCGGTTCACCACCTTGGCGGCCAGGCGGATGGAGCTGAGCAAGGAGGTCAGCTCGCCGGTCGCGGTCGGGTAGTCCGCCTGCTTTTTGACGATGAACTCGCCCATGGTGATCATGTTTCGCATTCTTGTTCCTTTAAGATCGTTTCCGTTGGCCGTTGAAAACGTTTGCAAGTGTCGGCAAAAAAAGTGCCGATCCCCGGCAGCGTTGTTTTGTAACCCAATGTAACGCCTGTTTTTTGTTTTTGCAGCGAATTAAGCCGTTCTTTAAATCGCCAGAAAGCCGCGCCACCACGGGCTTTCGCCGTGAAACAAGGGTGCCATCCGGCATCTTTTGGGGGGTTAATTCGTGACAAGAATGCATCCGGGCCGACGCGGCTGCCCGCCCTGCTCCCCCCTGGCGCCCGGCAATGTTGCGCCAGAGGCGCCCCTCTTGAGATCTGCCCCCCAATCCCGCACACTGGCTGCGCTTTGGAAGCAAAAAAACATAAGGATATTCAATGAAAAAGTCGCTTATCGCCGGGGCGGTTGCCGCTCTGCTCACCCTCCCCGTCCTCGCCGCCCAGGTGCCTGAAGGCACCCAGCTTCTGCCAGCCGCCCAGCAAGTGTTCGTGCGCAACATCGGCACCGAGCCTGCCTCCATCGATCCCCAGATGGTGGAAGAGAGCGCGGGCAGCGACGTCGTCAACGATCTGTTCGAGGGGCTCTATACCCTGGATGGCAACGGCAAGCTGCAGGCGGCGGGCGCCCTTGGCTACGAGCTCGATGCCACGGGCACCGTCTACACCTTCAAGCTCAGACCCGATGCCAAATGGTCCAACGGCGAGCCGGTGACGGCGGCGGACTACGTCTATGGCTGGCAGCGGGCGGCGGACCCCAAGAACGCCTCCAACTACGCCTGGTTCATCGAGCTGACCGGCGTCGCCAATGCCAGCGACGTGGTGCAGGGCAAGCAGAGCCCGGATGCCCTGGGGATCAAGGCGCTCGATGACTACACCCTGCAGATCACCCTGAAAAACCCGGTCCCCTTCTTCCTCAAGACCCTCTCCCACTACACCACCTTCCCGGCGCCCAAGGCCACCATCGAGAAATTCGGCCATGAGTGGGTCAAACCGGGCAACATCGTCTCCAACGGCGCCTTCGCCCTCAAGGAGTGGACCCCGAACGAGCGCCTCATCGCCGAGCGCAACCCCCACTACTGGGACAACGAGCACACCGTGCTGAACAAGGTGATCTATCTGGAGATCGTCTCCGATACCGCGGCCTACAACCGCTATCGTGCGAGCGAGCTGCACTACACCACCTATCCCCTGGAGCAGTATCAGCAGATCAAGCGCCAGAGCCCGGAGGAGCTGGTGAGCGCCCCCATGCTCGCCACCTACTACTACGTCTTCAACACCCAGCGCAAACCCTTTGACGACGTCAGGGTACGCAAGGCACTCTCTCTTGCCATCGACCGGGACACCATCACGGAGAAGATCCTGGGACAGGGGCAGCTCTCCGCCTTCAGCCTGACCCCTCCGAGCGTGGACGGCTTCGAGCTCAAACGCCCCGCCAGCGAGCTGATGAGCAAGGAAGAGCGCATCAAGCAGGCCAAGGCGCTGCTCGGCGAGGCGGGTTACGGCCCGGACAAGCCGCTGACGGTGGACATCCTCTACAACACCAACGAGGGGCACAAGAAGATAGCGCTCGCCATCTCCTCCATGTGGAAGCACAACCTGGGGGTCAAGGCGGAGCTCAACAACATGGAGTGGAAGACCATGGTGTCGGCCCTGAACGAGGGTGACTTCGGGGTAAGCCGCTACTCCTGGAACGGAGACTACAACGATGCCTCCACCTTCCTCGACATCATGACCTCCAGCAGCAGCGCCAACAGCGGCAAGTGGTTCAACAAGGAGTACGACGCCCTCCTGGCCAAGGCCCATGACGCCAAGGATCCGGCCGAGCGCAACCGCCTCTATCAGCAGGCCGAGGTGCTGATCGACGAGGAAGCACCCATCGCGCCTGTCTACTTCTACGTGAAATCACGGCTGCTCAAACCCAACGTCAAGGGCTACCCCTACCAGAACCCGCAAGACCTGGTCTATGCCAAGGATCTCTATCTGACGGCGCAGTGACGCTGGGCACCGAACCAAAAGACCGCCTCGAGGGCGGTCTTTTTTTATCCTACTTCTCCTGACAGCCCGCCACCGCGAGCCGGGCGCGTCTTCGCACCGTCACGGGCCTCACCAGCAACTGCGCCAGCAGCACCCCCATCAGGGTCATGCCGCCACCGATGAGGTGATAGCTGGTGAGCCGCTCCCCGAGCCAGCTGATGGCAAGGGCGGCCGTCATCACCGGCAACAGGTTCATGAAGATGGCGGTGCGGCTCGCCCCGAGCAGGGCAATGCCCTGCATCCAGAGCCAGGGCGAGAGGGCCGAGGTCGGGATCCCCGCATAGAGGATGAGCCAGAGGGCGCTGCCATCGGGCCAGTGCCCGTCCACCAGCAGATAGAAGGGGGTGAGGAACAGGAGGCTGCACAGCACCTGGCCGTAGAGCATGGACCAGTTGTCCAGCCCCAGATCCCAGCACTTGAGCAGCACGCTGTAGAGCGCATAGGTAGCCGCCGAGAGCAGCATGTAAACGGAACCGATATGGATGCCCTGGGTCAGCAACCGGGCCGGATCCCCCTGCCCCAACAAAATCGCCAGCCCCAGAATGGAGATGGCGCCTCCCAGCAGCGCCCCCCAGGTGGGCCGCTCGCGCAGCAACCAGATGCTGAGCAGCACTGTCATCAAGGGGGTCAGTCCCATCATCAGGCCAATCTCGGTGGCCCCCAGGGTCTGGGCCGCGTAATAGCCAAAGGTCTGGTTCAAGACCATCCCGAGCAGGGCCAGCATCGCCAGCTTAGAGAAACCGGCCCGCAGCTTGCGGCGCTCGCGCCAGGCCCGGTGAGCCAGAAACGGGGTCAGCACCAGGGCCGCCACCATCCAGCGCGACCAGGCGAGCGCTGCTGGAGACAACACCCCGACCGCCAGCTTGCTGACGATGCCATTGCCGGCCCAGATGGCCATGCAGGAGAAGGGAAACAGGAAGGCAAGGGGCATTGCGATATCCAGAATCAAAAGGCGGGTATTGCGCGCGAGTATAGAGAGGCAATCAGGATAAGCAAGCCTGCCAACGCAGGAAGAAGCGCCATGACGCGAACGGTTGGCACCGCGCCCAGGCGCCATCAACAATCATGCCCGCACAGGGGCGGGCATGAGGGGGACCAGGGTCAGCCTGAGGCGCCTCAGGCGGCATCCATGTGGAGCCTTGAAATCAGTTCATTGACCTCGAGCACCGTCTGGCGATGGGGAATGTCGGCTTGCAATGGCATCATCAGCAAGCCCGACTGGAAATCGAAGCGTCCCCTGCCGTGGATGTAAATCCGCCCCTTGAAGAAGGTTTTGACATGTTTTGCCACCATCAGTGGCAGGTACTTCTTGAACACTCTCATCGTTTGCAACCTCTTGAAGTTGTATCCGTATGACAGCAGCTTATGCGAAATAATTCCGTTAAATTTATATAAAAAACCGGAAAAAACGACTCTCTCTTCCCCAAAAAACCAAACTGTAACTTATTATTAACTTTTACCGTATTGTATGCGGTCCTTCCAGCCAGAGCAAGACTCCTTTGCCATCTTGCCAGTCGATGCAGGCCAGCCCGGACGTCGCGAACATGGGGGCCCCTGCCACCGGGCAGAGACTCTGGACCAGATACCCCACCAGCGGCAGGTGGCTGACCATCAGGATGTTGTCATGCTCCGCCGCCAGCTCCGTGAGGTAGCTCGCCACGAAAGCCGGGTCCCCATAGGGGGTGATGTCGCCGCTCTCCTCGACCTTGAGGGCCTTGGGCAACACGGGGGCGATGGCCTGCCAGGTCTGTCTGGCACGCAGGTAGTTGCTGTGGATCACCAGGTTCAGGGAGCCTGCCAATTGGGGAGCCAGCCAGCCCGCCATGTGGATGGACTCTTCGATGCCTTGCTCGGTCAGTGGACGCTGTTCATCAGTCTTTGCGTTCATGCCAGCCTGGCCATGACGCATGATGTAGATTTTCATTACAACCTCGCCCAGGGGGCCTGTTTAAATAGCGGGGGAATCTTACCCCGCCATGCCGGGGGAAACAATTGCGCCACCTCTCAGAAAAGGGTTTGCCTCGCAAGATAGCGGGGTCGATAATCATGTTTAAATTCAAATAAATTCACCGCGAGCCCCTCCCCAATGAGCCCATATGCCAGTCCCAATGACCATCGGCGGTATCACTATCTGGAGCTGGCAAACCGGCTCAGGGTCTTGCTGATCTGTGATCCCGAGACCGACAAATCCGCCGCCTCCCTGGCGGTGAATACCGGCCACTTCGACGATCCTGCCGATCGCCAGGGCATGGCCCATTTCCTCGAGCATATGCTGTTTCTCGGCACCCGCACCTACCCCAAACCCGGTGAGTACCAGCAATTCATGAGCCGTCACGGGGGCAGCAACAACGCCTGGACCGGCACCGAGTTCACCAACTTCTTCTTCGACATCGACAACGGCTTCTTCGAGGCGGGGCTCGACCGGTTCTCCCAGTTCTTCATCTGCCCCACCTTTGCACCGGAGTGGGTCGACAAGGAGCGCAACGCGGTGGACTCCGAGTACCGCCTCAAGCTGCAGGACGACGTGCGCCGCAGCTACCAGGTGCACAAGGAGACGGTCAATCCGGACCACCCCTTCTCCAAATTCTCGGTGGGCAACCTCGACACTCTGGCGGATCTCCCCGGCCGGGATCTGCGCTCGGACCTCATTGCGTTCTACGAAACCCACTACAGTGCGGATCGCATGGCGCTGGTCATGCTTTCACCGGCACCCATCGAGACCCAGCTGGCCTGGTGTGATCGCTTCTTTGGTGCCATTCCGGATCGCCGCCTCGGCCCTCCGGTACTGAGCCATCCTCTCTATCGGCTCGATGATCTCGGCATTCGCATCCAGCTGACCCCGGTCAAGGAGACCCGCAAGCTGGCGCTGACCTTCCCGCTGCCGTGCGTGGATGAGTATTACGACAAAAAACCCCTCACCTTCCTGAGCCACCTCATCGGCTATGAGGGGGAAGGCAGCCTGCTCTCCCTGCTCAAGGGGCGGGGCTGGGTCAATCAGCTCGCCGCCGGCGGCGGCATCAGCGGCGCCAACTTCAAGGACTTTGGCGTGAGCTTTGGCCTCACCCCCCTTGGGCTTGAGCATGTGGACGAGATCATCGCCGCCCTGTTTGGCTATCTGAAGCTCATCGAGCGGGGTGGGGTGCAGGCCTGGCGCTATGAGGAGAAGCGCAGCGTGCTGGAATCCGCCTTCCGCTTCCAGGAGCGGGGACGGGCCCTCGACACCGTCTCCGGCCTCGTGCTCAACCTGTTCAGCTATGGGCCGGACGATCTGCTCTACGGCGACTACATGATGCGCGAGTTCGATGAGCCGCTGATCCGGCGCTTCCTCGCCAAGCTGACGCCCCACAATCTGCGGGTGACCATCCAGGCCCCGGAAGTGAGCACGGATCGCCTCGCCCGCTGGTACCAGACCCCCTACAGCGTCCAGAGCATCAGCGAGGCCGAGAAGATCCGCTGGCAGCAGAGTGAACCGGATCCCGCCCTGCACCTGCCGGCGCCCAACCCCTTCATCAGCACCCGCCTCGACGCCCGTCTGCCGGCACTGCCCGCCGACATGCCGTCCTGCCTCATCGACAGGCCCGGTTTTCGGCTCTGGCACCTGCACGAGCATCAGTTCAGCGTGCCCAAGGGCAGCCTTTACATCTCCGTCGACAGCGAACATGCGGTCAAGAGCCCGCGTCACATCGCCATGGCGCGTCTGGCCGTGGAACTGCTCACGGATCACCTCAACGCCCTTACCTACCCGGCGGAGCTCGCGGGCCTTGGCTACCAGATTTATGCCCATCAGGGGGGCTTTACCATCAACCTCAGCGGCTTTGCCGACAAGCAACCGCTGCTGCTCGACATGATCCTCGGCAACCGCACCCTGGGGTATCCGGATCCGGCCCGCTTTAGCGAGATCAAGGAGCAGCTTATCCGCAACTGGGAGAACCAGTCCAAGACCCGCCCCATCTCCCAGTTGTTCAACCAGCTCACCAGTTTGCTGCAACCCAACAACCCGCCCTTCGAGCAGCTGTTGCGCCACCTGCGCACCGTTGAACTCGGGGAGATGCCCGGCTTCGTCTCCGAGCTCTTTGCCAGGGTGCATCTGGAGGCCCTGGTACACGGAGACTGGACGGCCGCCGAGGCCCTCGAACTCGCGGCCCTGCTGGAGCGCCACCTCGGTGCCAACAGCCAGCCCAGCGCCGAGACCCGCCGCCCCCTCATCTCCATCCAGGACAGAGGCACCCTCATTCGCGAACAGGGGTGCGATCACGAGGACTCGGCGCTGCTGGTCTACTACCAGTCGCGCACCACCCGGGCGCGGGATCTCGCCTGCTTCACCCTGGCCAACCACATCATGTCATCCACCTTCTTCCACGAGCTGCGCACCCGCCAGCAGCTCGGTTACGTGGTGGGAGCCGGCAACCTGCCCCTCAACCGCCATCCCGGTCTCATCTTCTATATCCAGTCGCCGGTAGCGGGGCCGCAGATCCTGCTGGATGCGGTGGAGGAGTTCATCGATCTCTTCCCGCTCGCCATGCTGGAGTTCACCGAGCAGCAGTGGCAGGAGAGCAAGGCGGGGTTGCAGGCCCAGCTCAGCGAGCGGGATGCCAACCTGCGCAGCCGCGGCCAGCGGCTCTGGGTCAGCATCGGCAACAAGGATCTGGGTTTTGATCAGCGCGAACGGGTACGCGAGGAGGTGGGCAGGCTCAGCCGTGCCGATCTGGTGCGCTTCATCACCCAGCTGAGATCCCGTACCTCGGATCGCCTCATCCTCTGCAGCTATGGCCTGGGCCACGAGCACGACGAGCGGATCACCGGCCAGTTTGTCGACGATCCCAGGGCATTTCGGCTCAACGCCGCCACCTTTGAAGGCTGACCTCCCCTGTTGGCAACGCGCAGACAATAAAAAGCCGACCCCGTGGGGTCGGCTGGAAAAACCATAATCAATTGCGACCAGAGCCGCCAAAAGTGAACATGAGCGTGAAAATCAGACACTGGGTTGATGTTCGACCGGCGTTCAAACCAGAGCTCACCGGTCGGCACCAGCAGTGATTGAGAAACAGCCTCATCTTAGGCATTTCCCTGATTTTCCACGTTGATCTATGTCAAAGGAGGTAAAACAAGCGCCACTTCCCTCGTTGGCAGCGGCCTCGCGCCCTCTCAGCCCCGGCGGATCAGCCGGTAAGCTACCTCGTCGAAATAGAAGAGCTGCCCCGAGAGCACCCTGGGGTGATCCAGCTCCGCCCCCCGGCCCAGCACCTCGACACCAAAGTCGCGCTCAAACAGGGTGCGCACCTCCATCTCCCCCACCGAGAACGGCGGCTGTTGCTGCTGCTCGGGCTGATACTCGAGGGTCACCAGCAACACCTGCCCCCCCGCCTCCACCAGGCGGCTCATCAGGGCGGCATACTGGCGGCGCATGGCGCCCGGCAAGGCGATGAGGGCCGCCCTGTCATAGACCAGGCGATAACGCTGACCAAGCTCCGGAGCGGCGAAGAAGTCCCCCTGATAGATGCGCAGATCCTCGTGCCGGTGGCACTGATAGGGACCCACCTCGCTTCTCTCTGCACTCAGGTTGTTCTCGTCAAAAAACTGGGTAATGGCGAGCTCGGAGAGCTCGAAGCCATCCACCGGATGCCCCTGCTCACGCAGCCAGAGCATGTCCCGGGACTTGCCGCAAAGGGGCACCAGCACGGGGTTGCTCCCTTGCTGGGCCGACCACCAGGATTGCAGCCAGCGGTTGAAATCTGCCTGATGAAAGCCAATCCGGTTCTCTTTCCACTTTTGGTGCCAAAATGCCGCTTCCATCATCTTCCTCTCGTCATCTGCAATGGTGCATCACTATCACAACTTCACCGAAGTGGCGCAAGCCCCATGATCCCGCCCCTGTGCAAGAGAAGGCCCACGATGGGCAGGCCTCAGGCCACGGCCCCAGGCAGGCTTGTCGCCATCGCTGCCAGCCGGGTCAGGATCTGCGCGAAGGTGGGTCGCCGGGAAGGCACCTCAAAGCCGCACTCCCCGGCCAGTCGATGAAGGGGGTCGAGGTCGGCGTCGCCCCCATTACAGCGCGCCAGCAGCTCGGCCAGCAGGCAGCCAAAGGCCCGCACTTCCAGGCGCTCGAGCCGCCCGGCCAGCACCTCATCGGCGCGGTCGTAACAGGAGGCGGCGCCAAAGTCACCGAGCAGCACCCGGCCCGGCGCCTCCTGCGGCGAGTGAGGCATCGCGGGCTGCAAGGAGTACAGCAGGTTGTGCGCGTAGAGATCGCCGTGGAGGATGCCCCGCTCGTGCAGGTGCCGGGCGGCCGCAGCCACCCCTTGCACCATGGCCATCACCTGGACCGGGGTGAAGTTCAGATCCACCCCATAGACATCCCGGGTGCAGGAGTCCAGGCTCGGGGGCCCCGCCAGGGTGGCGAAGGCGGGGTCTATCAGGGGCATCACCAGTGCCGGGATGCCGGAGGGATGATCGCTCACTCTCCCCATCACACCGACCAGGTTTGGATGACGACCGGCGGCCAGGGACGCCCCCATCTCGCTCAGGGGTAAGCCATCGCTGGTGACGGCCCCCTTGAAGAGCTTGACCGCCACCGCCCCGGGCCCTTCGGCCCTCGCCCACTCGGCGCGATAGATGACGCCGGATGCCCCCTCCCCGAGCACATCCCCCAGTGAGAGCGCCTGCCAGGGGATCTCGGTAGTGAACTCCGATGTGCCGTTCAGACACGCCTGCTCATCACAGAAAGGGTTGCCCGCAAAGGCCAGCCAGGACAGGCGCGGCATCTAGGGCAACCAACTCGGCAGCGCTGGCAGGCGGTTGGCGGCGATGCGCAAAAGCTCCAAACGGTGACAACCGGCAAGAGTCTCGGGAAGCCCAGCGAGCCGGTTGCCCGAGAGCATCAGCTTTTGCAGGTCAATGCAGCGCCCCAATTCTCCGGGCAGTGTCTCTATCTCGTTGTCGGTCAGGATCAACCAGCGCAATCTGGCGGGCAGGGAGGCGGCCGGGACGGTCGCGATGCGGTTGGCCTTGAAGCCCACCATGGTGAGCGCAGGGCAGCGCCCCAGCACCTCGGGCAGTTCGGTGAAGTTGTTCTCGGAGCAGAAGAGGATGCGCAGCTTCTTGCATTCGGCCAACTCGTCAGGCAACTCGCTCAGCTGGTTGCCGGTGAGATCCAGCACCTCCAGGGTCTCCTTGAGGCTCAGGATCTCGGGAGGGAACACCGCGAGGTTTTCAGCAAGTTTGAGGTGGCGGGCGCCGCAGAGTTCGCCTGCGCGAAGCTGTTCCAGGGTATGCATGGGATCGTCTCTATCAACATTCGGGCTTGCGGTGGCTCACTGCGGGGCACTCCCCCCAGACCACAAAGGAGGGGCATTATAGGGAATGACGGCCAAAGATGGCCGATTTTCTTGCAACGCCTTCTCTTGCAAAGGCCCCTCATCGCCACACTCCCGCTCTCCGTTGCCATGAACCATCCCGGTCGCGCGCTTGGGTGGTTGAACATTTGATTGGCACCATATAGTATGGTGCCATACAAAGTCATTCGAGACTCACCATCATGATCACGCTGGAACAGAAACACCTCGCCCTGCTCGAGGATGCAGAGCGCCGCGGACACGCGGACACCCAAAACATGCGCGTCTGCTTTGAGGTGTTGACCCTCGCCGCTGCCATCGATCAGGCGTGCGCGGCGCGCCTGGCCCCTCACCGCCTCTCCGAAGGCAAGTTCGTGCTGCTGTTTTTGCTGCGCGACCTGCCAGAAGGGCTGGCTCCCCACGAGCTTGCCGACAAGGCGGGGGTCACACGGGCCACCATCACCGGCCTGCTCGACGGGCTGCAACGGGACGGCTTGTTGGCTCGCCACAGCGACAGCCAGGACAGGCGAAAGATCTCGGTGCGCCTGACAGAGCAGGGCCAGGCCCTGGCGCAGCACCTGCTCGATGAGCACAGCCAGTGGATAGGCTCCCTGTTTGCCGGGTTCGATCAGGCAGAGCGAGAGACCCTGAGTACCCTGCTCAAGCGGGCCTGGCTCAATGTCCTCTCATCCCGGGCAGGCTGCAGTGATGACGCCACAGAGGAGCACCCATGACACGCAGCCGCATCACGGATATCGCCCCCTCACGCCTCGCCCAGCTCAACCGGGGAGAGGCTGAGGCAAGCAACCTGACCGAATGCCTGGCGGTGAATTTTGCCGCCCTGATGCAGTGCACCCGGCCTTCGCTCGGGCCCCAGGCGCTGGCGTCGATGCACGCTGCATCCGGGGAGGGCATTACCCGGCGCATGGCGCTGGCCGCCAGGCTGCTCCTGGCCGAGAGCGGCACGAGGGATCTTGCGGCGCTCAGCCGTCATCCCTCTGATACCGTGCGGGGCTGGGCCTGTTTCATGGTGGGCGCGAGCGAGGGGCTGTCGCTCAGCGACCGCCTGGCCCTCATTCGCCCCCTCGCCGATGACCCGCACTTTGGGGTGCGCGAGTGGGCCTGGCTCGCAATGCGCTCGACCATTGCCGCGCAGCTCGAGGCGGCCATTGCCGCCCTGGTGCCCTGGACGGCGGAGCCGTCCGAGCGACTGCGACGCTTTGCCAGCGAAGCGACCCGGCCCCGCGGCGTCTGGTGTACCCATCTTGCGTCCCTGCGACAAGCGCCGGAGCAGGCCCTGATGCTGCTCGAGCCCCTCAAGGCCGATCCCGCCCCCTATGTGCAGGACTCCGTTGCCAACTGGCTGAACGATGCGAGCAAAGACAGGCCACAGTGGGTCACTGACCTCTGCGCGCGCTGGTCTCGCGAAAGCCCCAGCCCCGCGACAACCCGGATTTGTCAACGCGCCTTGCGCACCTTGCGCAAAGGCCAACTCCCAAAGGAACCCCTATGACCCACTATCTGGCAGAGCTCTACACCCCCACTCCCGCCTGGCTGGCATTGAGCCAGACGGCCCGTCAGCAGTTCTTTGAGGCAATTGGCACAGGCATGGCCAACCTCGCCGCCCTCGGGGTGGAGCCCATCGCCCTGGGCGAGACCGATGCTGCCACCCTCCATGGTGCGCCCCACCCCTTCTTCGCCATCTGGCGCGGGCCGGATGCCGCGGCCATCGAGGCCCTCGTCCAGGGGATAGCCGCATCGGGCTGGCACGACTACTTCGAGACAGTCAACGCCACCGGCGCCGGGGTCTCTCTGGGCGAGCACCTTGCACAGTTGGCCGCCCTGCCCAGCGCCGCCACATCCAGCCCCGCCCTGGCCTGATAACCCCTAAAAGAGCGTTATCCCACCAGGCCTTGCGTCAGTGCCGCCGACACCGGTGGCACTGTTTTCCATGCCCTGCCCTTGCAGACCCAGGTCACCACCACCTGGGAAAGCGGCGCCACAGCCCCGCTCCCTTCCTACTTCCTTCCCACTCCCTTTATAAAACGCTGATATCTCCTGATGCCGTGATGGCCCATCGCCGATGGGAAAAGTGAGCAAGATCCGGGTCGTCGTGACGAAGGTTCGCCGCCATAGTGCTTTCAAACCAACAGTGCTTTCGACCCCCCCAAAGCTTTGAACCAAAGGAGGGTTGAACCAAAGGAGGTTTGAACCAGGAGGGGGTTGAACCCATCCACTTGTCTGCCAACCCTGCATGAGCGTCACCACCCGGCGCCATGCACATCACGCGAGGGAACTGCCATGTCATTACTGTCCAACAAGGTCGCCATCATCACGGGCGCCAGCTCCGGTATCGATCGCGCCAGCGCCATCCTGTTTGCCCGGGAAGGAGCCAGCGTCGTCGTCGGCGCCCGCCGCCAGAGCGAGCTGGATCTGCTGGTGGAGGAGATCCGCCATGAGGGGGGCCAGGCGGTGAGCCTGGCGGGAGATGTGAAAAGCGAAACCTATGCCCGCGCCCTGGTGGATCTTGCGCTGACCCGTTTTGGCGGACTCGATATCGCCTTCAACAACGCCGGCACCACGGGGACACCGGGCAGCGTGCCGGGGCTTGAACTGGTGCAGTGGCAAGAGACCCTGGATACCAACCTCACCAGCGCCTTTGTGGGGGCCAAGTACCAGATCCCCGCCATGCAGGCACGCGGGGGCGGCTCGCTTATCTTTACCTCCACCTTCGTCGGCCATACCCTGGGGCTGCCCGGCATGGCGGCCTATGCCGCGAGCAAAGCAGGCCTCATCGGCCTGACCCAGGTGCTGGCCGCCGAATATGGGGCACAAGGGGTGCGGGTCAACGCCCTGCTGCCGGGGGGCACCGACACCCCCATGGGGCGGGCCTTTACCGATACACCTGAGAGTCTCGCCTTTGTGCAGCATATGCATGCCCTCAAACGGCTGGCCCAACCGGAGGAGATCGCCCGCTCGGCCCTCTATCTGGCATCCGATGCATCGAGCTTTACCACCGGCATTGCTCTGCTGGCCGATGGTGGGGTATCTATTTGTCGCACATGACCTTGTCGCACCCAAGATCCTGCGGCTGCCAACCTATCGTGAGAGCGTCCTATGTCTGATTACGCCCGCATCGCCGATGCCATCCGTTTTATCGCAAGCCAGGTGGCGCGCCAGCCCACCCTGGACGAGATAGCGGCGCACGTTCACCTAAGCCCCTTTCACTTCCAGCGGCTCTTCAGCCGCTGGGCCGGGGTGACGCCCAAGCGCTATTTGCAGGTGCTGACTCTGGAGCGAGCCAAAGCGCTGTTGCAGGAGTCGCGCCCGCTGCTGGAGGTGGCCGACACCCTGGGCCTGAGCAGCGGCTCGCGGCTCTATGATCACTTCGTGCAACTCGAAGCGGTGACACCGGGGGAGTACAAGCAACGCGGCGCCGGGCTGGTGATCGATCACGGGGTGCACGACACCCCCTTCGGCCAGGCGTTCGTCGCCCTCACCCCGCGGGGGGTGTGCAACTTCTCGTTTCTCGATGACCAGGCCCCAGAGGCGCCCCTGGCCGCCCTCGCCCAGCGCTGGCCTGCGGCAGAGCTGCGAGAAGCGCCCTCACGTACCCAGGAGGTCATCCACACCATGTTCGATGGCAGCAAGACGCCGGATCGCCCCCTCTCGCTGCACGTGAGCGGCACCAACTTTCAAATAAGCGTCTGGCGGGCGCTATTGCAGATCCCGCCCGCCAAGGTGGTGAGCTACGCCCAGGTGGCAAGCGCCGTCGGCAACCCCAAGGCCGCCCGCGCCGTGGGGCTGGCGGTGGGGGCCAACCCCGTCGCCTTGATGATCCCCTGCCACAGAGTCATCCAGCAAAACGGCAAACTCGGCGGCTATCACTGGGGCGAGACCCGCAAACAGGCGATACACGCCTGGGAAGCGGCGAGGTATGAGTGAGGAACGGCCAATAAACGCAGAGCATGCGTACCATTATCAATGTTGCTTTCTGACAGAATGAACACCTTTTAAGTTATGGCAGTATCACTTTTTATACGCTTAACTACTGAGATGCCCTTTCCTTGTGGAATATTTCGGCTTGAGTGATCTCGCAAACATTGGAATTCATCAAATAATTTATTAAAGTCTTCGTCAGAGCTGACTTGATATCTAAGTTTGTCTCTGATTATTTTTTGCTTGCACATGAACTTCATTGAAGAACTGAGATTTTTCTGAAAAATTGAAGGCGTCATGTAGAGCAATAAATAAAGTAGTGCCTAACCCTAAAAAGCCTGCAAGCTGTGCATAGGACATAAATCCGGCCGCAGTGGTTGCACCACTTAGCAATACGCCAAGTACAACTAAGAATGATGCAAGCCGTTTGTTCTTTACATGCAGCTTCCAGTGATAATTCTGAAATTTATGAACTTGAGACAAAAATTCAGATGTTTTTTCATTATGAGCTCTTGTTGTCTGAGTCATAGAGGGCCTTGCTTGCTCGTAGTTGTTACTATGGAGCCGCATAGCAGCCCCACACCAAACTTGTTATATTTACAACTTATCAAAAATAGAGCCTGAAGATGGGGTAAATATCTTATGGTAGAGCCGAGTTGCATAGTCGTCTGTTGTGCCAGCGATGTAATCACAGATCACTCTTAAATTATCACCTTCGAGTTTGTATTTATCAAAATACTTCCTTGGAAGAAGTCTTGATGGGTTATTTGCAATCGTATCAAACAACTTAACTATCATTTGCTGCCCTTTATATTCTAGCGTTTGAACCTCCGGAGTTTTTATCACATTATTGATCACAAACTCCTGAAGTATATTGAGTTCCTCACGTGCCAAAGGCTGCATTTTAGCGTGATAATCTAATAGATTGTGAGTGAAAACATTTAGCTTCACCACCTCTGAATTAGTGACAAAGTAATTTACCAATACACTAATAGCTTTTTTCCTTATTCTATTCTCACCAGAGAATAAATGTGCTGTGAATTCGTTGATTTTAGCTGACAACGGCAGTTTTTTAAGTGGATCTTGTAATTTTGCTACGACTTCACTCTGCCATACACGCTCATTTACTAGTCGCAATGCAATGGCATCTTCTAAGTCATGTACACCGTAAGCAATATCATCAGCAATTTCCATTATACTAGAATCGAAAGATTTATATAAAGGTTTTCGATGTTTCCTTGGTAATAACTCACTTGCTGACATGAATTTTTCACGATCATTAGTAAAAGGTGAAAGAATCCATTCAACATGGTCCTTGTCACAGTCGAATATGCACTTAGGCGGATGATATGAATCAAGATTTAAACCATCTGAGTTTTCATACTTCTCGTTATTAACAACATCGCTATAAAAACATGGGTATTTTATTACACCTAGAAGCGTTCTTCGGGTCAGATTTAATCCACCATTTTCAGAATACTCACCAAGTTTTGTACAGATTCTTAAGGTTTGAGCATTACCTTCAAAACCATTATTATTTCGCATTGCATAATTCAAAGCTACCTCACCACCATGCCCAAAAGGTGGATGGCCAATATCATGTGCGAGTCCAATTGACTCGATAAGATTTTGCTCAGGAAGTAATGCGACTAACTCAGGCTGATCCTGATATTTTATTTTTAAGAACTCTGAGATACCACCGGCAATTTGAGCAACTTCTAATGAATGCGTTAATCTAGTTCGGTAAAAATCACTTTCACCTAATCCTAATACCTGTGTTTTTCCTTGTAACCTTCGAAAAAATGCAGAGTGGATTATACGTGCTCTATCTCTTCCAAATTCGTCGCGATTAAATCCACTATCGGTTGCTGTTTCAAATCTTGATATCCACATATTTCCTCTATTTAAAATATAAAAAATGATTAGATGGAAGGCGGTACTAATCCGATAGCAAAGACTCCTGTATAACTCTGCTCCACAGCAATAACCATCATTGTTGTGTAAACGCAGTCAATCAATAAGCTACCAAACCCAGCCAGTGTGAACAAACCAAGGCAGTGATGCGCTTTCATCACTTCAACCTCTGCATAAAATGCCCACTAGCGCTCGTCGGTGTACTAGCACCATTCCCGAATAACAGCCAAGCTACCATACGGCAGCCTTCTGTTTGCAGCCTTTAACCCACTTGGTGTCTCTGGCTTGGCTCATCGGTGACGCCAAAGCGGCCATACCCAGACGGCTATCCTAGCGAGCATGAGAGACAAGAAAAAGCAGAAGGTGGGCGTTTCCCAAGCCAGATCAAGAAATTACCCCATCTTGGGGGCGCATCAGCCGCTCGCATCACCCTCTTGCATCAATATGGAGCATCGACACGTCAGGTATCCGGCTCTATTGCCCACATGGCACCTGACGGACAGGGTTTGCTCCCCCTCCCCTACCCGGAGAAACCACAGCCTGCCGCCCTATGTGGACGCGATAGATGATGCTCTGCCGATCGCCCCAGGCACTCACCACGACAACGTTGGCAACAGGGCCTCTATCCCCTTCGCCAGGAGCAAAATTTTCTCGCAAACGATTGGAAAAAGAAAAGGCGCCTCAAGGGCGCCTTTTTGACAGTTTTTGCGTTACCGCTGGGAGAGAGGCGTTAGCCGCTTATTCCCATTCGATAGTTGCAGGCGGCTTGCCGGAGACGTCGTACACCACGCGGGAGATGCCGTTGATCTCGTTGATGATGCGGTTCGACACGTGGCCGAGGAAGTCGTACGGCAGGTGAGCCCAGTGGGCGGTCATGAAGTCGATGGTCTCGACGGCGCGCAGCGCAATGACCCAGTCGTACTTGCGGCCATCGCCCATGACGCCGACGGAGCGCACCGGCAGGAAGACGGCGAACGCCTGGCTGACCTGGTTGTAGAGGTCGGCCTTGCGCAGCTCTTCGATGAAGATGGCGTCAGCCTTGCGCAGCAGGTCGCAGTACTCTTTCTTCACTTCGCCAAGCACGCGCACGCCCAGGCCCGGACCCGGGAAGGGGTGACGGTAGAGCATGTCGTAGGGCAGGCCGAGTTCGAGGCCGACGCGGCGCACTTCGTCCTTGAACAGCTCGCGCAGCGGCTCCACCAGACCCATCTTCATCTCTTCCGGCAGGCCGCCGACGTTGTGGTGAGACTTGATGACGTGGGCCTTGCCGGTCTTGCTGGCAGCGGATTCGATGACATCCGGGTAGATGGTGCCCTGGGCCAGCCACTTGGCGTTCTTGAGCTTCTTGGACTCGTCGTCGAACACGTCCACAAAGACGCGGCCGATGGTCTTGCGCTTGGCTTCCGGCTCGTCAATGCCCGCGAGAGCGGAGAGGAAGCGCTCTTCGGCATCGACCTTGATGATGTTCAGGCCGAAGTGATCGCCGAACATGTCCATCACCTGCTGGCCTTCGTTCAGGCGCAGCAGGCCGTTGTCGACGAAGACACAGGTCAGGCGATCGCCGATGGCGCGGTGCACCAGCATGGCGACCACGGAGGAGTCCACGCCGCCGGAGAGGCCCAGGATCACCTCGTCGTCACCCACCTGCTCGCGGATGCGGGCAACGGCGTCATCGATGATGGTGGCCGGGGTCCAGAGGCATTCGCAGCCGCAGATGTCCTTGACGAAGTGCTCCAGCATACGGGCACCCTGACGGGTGTGGGTCACTTCCGGGTGGAACTGCACGCCGTAGAAGCGCTTGGCTTCGTCGGCCATGGCGGCATGGGGGCAGGTCGCGGTCTGGGCGATGGTGGTGAAGCCGGCCGGGATCTCGGTGACCTTGTCGCCGTGGCTCATCCAGACATCCAGCAGGGCATTGCCGTTGTCGGCAATGGCGTCTTCGATGTTGCGCAAGAGAGCGCTGGTCTTGCCGGACTGGCCCAGCACTTCGACCTGGGCATAGCCGAATTCACGCAGGTTGGAGGACTGCACCTTGCCGCCGAGCTGCTCGGACATGGTCTGCATGCCGTAGCAGATACCGAACACCGGCACACCGGCGTTGAACACGTACTCGGGGGCGCGCGGGCTGCCCGCCTCGGTCACGGATTCCGGGCCGCCGGAGAGGATGATGCCGCTCGGGTTGAACTCGCGGATCTGCGCTTCGGTTACGTCCCAGGCCCACAACTCGCAGTAGACGCCGATTTCACGAACGCGACGGGCGATGAGCTGGGTGTACTGGGAACCGAAATCCAGGATAAGGATACGGTGGGCGTGAATGTCTTTAGTCATTTTATTCCTGCATCAGGCTGATGTTGTCACAAAAAGCACGGGATAAAAAAAGGGTGGAAAAACGGGGCGCAGAGCCCCGTTTCATCAGCCCATCCGGTAGTTGGGGGCTTCTTTGGTAATGGTCACGTCGTGAACGTGGGACTCTTTCATCCCGGCGCCCGAGATGCGCACGAACTCGGCCTTGGTGCGCATGTCGTCGATGGTCGCGCTGCCGGTCAGCCCCATGGAGGAGCGCAGGCCGCCCATCTGCTGGTGGATGATCTCTTTGAGGCGGCCCTTGTACGGCACGCGCCCTTCGATCCCTTCCGGCACCAGCTTGTCGGCGGCGTTGTCGGTCTGGAAGTAACGGTCGCTGGAGCCCTTGGACATGGCACCCAGGGAGCCCATGCCGCGGTAGGACTTGAAGGAGCGGCCCTGATAGAGCTCGATCTCGCCCGGCGCCTCTTCGGTACCGGCAAACATGGAGCCCACCATGACGCAGCTTGCGCCCGCGGCGATGGCCTTGGCCACATCGCCGGAGAAGCGGATGCCACCATCGGCAATCACCGGCACGCCGGTGCCTTCCAGGGCGTCCACAGCGTCGGAGATGGCGGTGATCTGGGGCACGCCCACGCCGGTCACGATACGGGTAGTACAGATGGAGCCCGGGCCGATACCGACCTTGACGGCGTTGACACCCGCTTCCACCAGCGCCTTGGCGCCAGCGGCGGTGGCGACGTTGCCGCCGATGATTTGCAGGTCAGGATAGGCTTCACGGGTCGCCTTGATGCGATCCAGCACGCCCTGGGAGTGGCCGTGGGAGGAGTCAATCAGCAGCACGTCCACACCGGCTTCCACCAGGGCGGCGACGCGCTCTTCGTTGCCTGCACCGGCACCGACGGCGGCACCGACCCGCAGACGGCCACGCTCGTCTTTACAGGCGTTGGGCTTGCGCTCGGCTTTCTGGAAGTCCTTCACGGTGATCATGCCCTTGAGCTTGAAGTCGCCGTTGACCACCAGCACCTTCTCGATGCGGTGCTTTTGCATCAGGGCCACCACCTCTTCACGAGGGGCCCCTTCACGCACGGTCACCAGACGATCTTTCTGGGTCATGATCTGTTCGACGGTCTGGGAGAGATCGATGACGAAGCGCACGTCACGGCCGGTGATGATGCCCACCAGCTGGTTGCCGTCAGTCACCACGGGGTAACCGGCGAAACCGTTCTTGTGGCTCAGCTCCTTGATCTGGGCGATGGTCATGTCAGGGCGCACGGTAACGGGGTCGCTGACCACACCGCTCTCGTACTTCTTGACCTTGCGCACTTCGGCAGCCTGCTGCTCGATGGACATGTTCTTGTGAATGAAGCCGATACCGCCTTCCTGGGCCAGTGCGATAGCCAGACGGGCTTCGGTCACTGTGTCCATGGCAGCGGAGATCATCGGGATATTCAGCGTGATCGCAGACGTGAGCTTGGTACGCAGGTCGGCGGTATTGGGGAGAACAGTGGAGTGGGCTGGAACCAACAGTACATCGTCGAAGGTCAGCGCTTCTTTGGCAATCCTGAGCATGGCAATATCTCACCGTTGAGGAGTGGGGGTGTAAAATATTGCCGACAAATTTTACTCATGCATTGGGCAGTGGTAAAGAAGTTTTTTGAATTTTTTATGGCGTAGCCCGATTTAACGCCACCAACAGGGCAAAAAACCAATAAATTCAGCCGTAACCATGCCGTTTTTCCCGACAAGATGATCTTTTTTGCCGTTGAGCCCCTTTCTGCCGCCAGTCTCCCGGAACGGCCTTTTTTCCACTCACAGCCGTCAGCCAGACCGGCGGTCAGTTCCCCTGATAGCGGCCCGGCTTGTGCCAGTTCATCAGCATGGCGTTCATGGCCAGCGCACTCAGGGTTGACCAGAGCAGCAGGGGAAGCGGCAGGGTGAGCAGAGAGAGCGCAAACACCAGCACATCCAGCACCATCTGGCTCTTTCCTGCATTGATGCCGGTGCGCCGTTGCAGCCAGAGCGTCACCACGCCGGTGCCCCCCACGGAGGCATTGTGGCGCGCCAGAGACAAGACCCCCATGCCGAGGAAGGTTCCCCCCACCAGGGCGGCAAACAGGGGATGGACATAGCTCACCGTCAGCAGCAGCGGCACCGCCTGGGTGGCCGCCGAGAGGGCGACGTTGACGATCAGCGTCTTGAGGGTGAAGGCGCGCCCCATGGTGACGTAGCAGAACACCATGAAGGGCAGGTTCACCAGGAAGAAGAGCACGCCGATGGGCAGGGTGCTGACATGGGCGATCAGCAGGGCGATGCCCGCGATGCCACCGGTGATCATGCCGGAACACTTGAGCAGATTGAGCCCCACGGCGATAAACATGACCCCGAGCACCATGCCGTAGACATCGTCCTTGAGGGTATGGGCCAGCCCCCTTCCCGCAGCCGCTGGCTGCATGGTCATTTCACCTTCCATATGACTCCTTAGATCCGATGTGATGGTGGCATCCGTTGCCCGACAACCAGGCCGCATTGGGGCTGATGGCGGCGGCCCGTTCACCTTGCCGTCCCCCAATCTTGCGCTCCCCCGCCCCCTTATGTCGCCATCGTGGGGATGACAAGGCACAGCAAAAAGAGCGCCAATCAAAACAAGAGTCCGCGATACCATAAATAATCGGATTTAAATTCTGATAAATACGCAATATGCAGATTGAATGCACCACTTCAGTGATCGGTCATCACGGTGGCGCAGCATGTTCACCCAAGTCACCGAGAAAGGCCTCGTGGTATCCCCTTCACAGCCCGGTTTTTCGGCAGATCATGTCGATACGATGCCGCTTTTCAGCATGGATGATGCCTGTCATGGGGGAAGCCCGAGGGCCATACGGCGTGTTTCTTCGGGGCGGGCTCCAGGGGCGGATGTGGATGGAACGCACCAATAAAGTGCAATTGCACCAATATAGATCAACTGAGTGGCACAGTTTGCCTTGCACCGCGGCGCAAAGGCGACATGGGCACCGCTTTGCTCACTGCCATGAGCACTGCCATGAGCACTGCCATGAGCACTGCAATATGCAGAGCATGAAGTGACTCGGGCGGCGGATGCACTACTTCCCTTCCCTCTAGCCCCCTGCCCATGAGCGTGCTGGTCGCGAGTCCACAGGTCTGCCCATCCACCAGCCCCCGCAGCCAGAGCCAGAGCCAGAGCCCCATCAGGATGGGGCATCCATTCAGGCATAGGCAGAAGGCAGAATAAAAAAGTCGGCCCGAAGGCCGACTCGCTGCACCCTGTGACAGGGCTTCCTTACTTGAGGTATTTGCCGTCAGCACCGACCTTGCCCGGGCCGTTCAGTACCCAGACCCGCGCCGAATAGGCGGGCACCGCAAAGCTCAGGCTGCCGTTGCTGACGCTCTGGCTCGCACCGGTTACCGCGTCCGTGTAGGTGCCGTTCTTCAGGCCACTCAGGTTTATCTGCTGGGCCGAGTTGGCCGCAAGGCCCACGGCGGCGTAGCTCCCTTCGGCACTCAGATCACGCACGAAGCTGATGCCGCTCCCCCACTCGTTCACCTGGCTCATGGGCGCTTTTTGCAGGGCGGGCACCGCCTTGCGGATCTGGTTCAAGCGCTTGATGTGCTGATAAAGCGGGTGGCTCGGGGTGGCGGGGTTGTCCAGCACCTCCCCGTAGTAGGCACGACCGGTCTGATCCACCGTCATGGTGGCCCCATCGATATCCTGGGGCTTGCCCGCCTGGAACATCACCTCCTCCCCGTAGTAGAGGGTCGGGATCCCCCGCGCCGTCCAGAGCAGGTTGTAGGTCATGGCCGCATTCCCCTCTTCCCCGCCGTAGCGGTACTTGAAGTCGTTGTCCGGCCCCACGTCATGGTTCTGGAAGAAGGTGATGAGCTTGGTGGCATCCCCATAGACCCAGTCCATGGCGAAAATCCCCCCTACCCCGCCAAAGTTCCCCCGGGTGACGTTGTCACGGAAGGTGGAGAAGAGGGAGAAGTCCAGCACAGAGAGGCCGGAATCGCCCCCTGCACGGGGATTGGCCGGGTTCGGCGTGGTGCGGGTATACCACCAGGGGCGGATCACCGCCGAGGCATTGTCGTTGGCCAGCTCAGAGCCCCAGCCGGTGCCCTTGACCAGGTTTTCGCCAAAGACGAACAGCCCCGGCTTGTGGGCCTGCCAGTCATGGACATAGGTCAGCAGTTCGTCCCGCTCGATGTGCTTCAAGGTATCGATACGAATCGCATCCACCCCCATGTCGAGGTACTGACGAATGGCGCCGTTGAGGTAGTCCTTGACGTTCTGGTTGCCGGTGGCGAGATCGATGCAGTCCCCCGCCATGTGCTTGCGCTGCAGGGCGAGCGGGCTCTCCCAGTCACCGCCGGACATGAAACCGTCCAGGTGATACCAGGCGGGATCCAGGGTCTGGGCGTCGATGCCGAAGAAGCGGTTGGGGTTGTAGCCTGCGCTCGGCACGGTGGCGCCGGTCTTGGGATCTACCAGGGGCTGGGTGCCCGCCGGATCGGACTGGCAGCGAGCCTTGTACCAGTCGGGCGCCGCCGGGTTGTCGTCGTCACAGCGGTTGGCACTGGCGTAATCCCCAAGATTGCCCTGATAGGGGCCATTGTTGATGAGTCCCTGGCTCGACCCCGCCGGTACGTAGTATTTGACGGGCAGGCGATCGATCCAGGTCTTGCCGCGCAGGCCGTACTGGCTCGAGTGGTTGAGCACCACGTCCTGGATCACCTTGAGCCCCTTGGCGTGGGCCGCCTGGATGAACTCCCGGTAACCCGCCCCCGGCGACTCCAGACGGGGATCGACCCGGTAGAAGTCGTAGGCATGGTAGCCGTGGTAGTCGAGGCCGGAGCGGTTCTCCACCGGCGGCGTCACCCAGATGGCGGTGAAGCCGAGATCCTTGATGTAGTCGAGCTTGGCGATCAAACCCTTGAAGTCGCCACGCCACTGGGGATCCCCCGCCTTGTAGCGATCCCGGTTGTAGTAGTTGTTGCTGGCATCGCCATCATAGAAGCGGGCAGTCAGCAGGAAGTAGATGCTCTCGGCGCGAAAATCGCCGCTCGCCACCCCCTGCTCGCCGATACGGTACTCGAAGCGCTGCTCGCGCTGATTGCCGCTGGCGTCGATGGCAAGGGTGCGGATCACCAGATCGGTGCCGCTCCCCTTGTCACTCGCCACCAGGGGCTGACCTGCATAGCGGGCCGATGCCGTGGTGGGCTGGCTGCCGTCCGTGGTGAAATGCACGGCGGGGGCGCTGTCCTGATCGTCGCTCACTCCCAGGGTGATGGACTGGCTGTCCACATAACTCCCCGGGGACGGGGTGGCCGTCACCGTGGGGGCCTGCAGATCGGCCCCGGCCAGCGTCTCCACCTCGATGGCCTTGCGCAGGCTGTCAAAGCAGATGCGATAGCTGGTGTTGGCGCTGACCAGGTAATCCTGGGCCGGATATGCCTCGCTCCAGTCCCCCTTGTGGTCAATCTTGAAGCGGGGGTTGTTGCTGCCAAAGGCCTGCTCGGTGCAGAAGGTGGTGCCATCCTCGCTGGTCATGGGGGTGAGCCCCCAGTTGTTGGCCGTGCCCCGGAAGTACCAGCTGTCACTGCTCTGTCCTGCCCCGACCACCACGCTCACGCTGCTGCTGCCCTTGGCGCCCTGATCGTCGGTGACCGTGAGGCCATAGGTGAAGGTGCCGGTCTGGGTGGTGTTGACGACGATGCTCTCCGTGGTCTCGCCGCTGCTCCACAGATAGCTCGCGATCTGGCCGTCGGGATCCGTGGAGTCGCTGCCGCTCAAGGTGAGCGACGCCCCCTGGGTCACGTTCACCGTCCCCCCCGGGGTGATGACCGCGAGCGGCGGCTGGTTGTCATCCCCGAGGGGGGTGATGCTGTAGGCCAGGGTCTGATCGTTGACCTGGATGCGCACCGTGCCTACGGCGATCCAGAAGATGTCGCCGCCACTTTTCTCCAGCACGCCGTCGCCGTTGCTGTCGCCAAAGTTGACGGCCCAGTCGCCAGCCTGATCAAACTTGAGGCGCTGGCTCGCCTTGCCATCCAGGTAGGCTTCCACCTGCCACAGGTGATCCGCCACCAGGGTCATGGGGAGGCTGGCCCAGCCGTTGAAGGTGCCGCGCACATTGAGCTGCGGCAAGGTGCTGGCAAACCCCGAGGCCTCGCAACTGGCCACCGCCGTCGCGCTCACCGCCTGGGTGCTCGCGTTGATGCGGATCTGGTACGCCGTGTTGGCATTGACCCCGTAGTCGGCCGCCGGGTAGCTCTGCTGCCAGTTGCCGTATCGGTCGATCTTGAAGCGCGGGCCGCCGCTGGCATCCCCGCTCACGAAGCGCTGGCAGGTATCAAAATTGACGCCGTCCGTCGACGTCATGGCGGTCGCCGCCCATCCATTCGCGGTGCCCCGGAAGAACCACTCCGCCGCCGTGCTCGGCGCCGTGATCAGGGTTCCCAACAATCCGGCCGCGAGTATCCATCTAGCCATTGATAGTCCTTTATTTTCATTGTTTGTGTGTGATGCCGGTGTGTCCCGGCATTCCCCCATCCGCAACGTCCCGCCTTCAGATGAGCCCGACCAGTCTAGAGTCCCCCATGACCAATTCATGGCCAGCACGCGCAAAATGTGACCACTGTCGACCTCATCATGGGCTGTATGTGATTGATAGCGCTTTCATTTCCTGGCGCAGAAGTGAGGGGCGTCCCCATCGGGGAGAGCAAGATGGCCGCCCTCCGCGACCACCTCGGGCACAGGGTCAGCCCCTGCCTCCTGCACGGCGCCGTTGCCATCGGGGACACTTGCCCCCATGATGCAATCCCCCTTGCCATCTCGGGCAACAGGGCGGTTCATTCAGGGAGAAACGATGAGACCATCGGATTACGGGAGATTGCTCGCGCTGGCGGCCATCTGGGGCGCCAGCTTTTTGTTCATGCGCATCGCGGCGCCCGCCTTTGGCTCGGTCAACACCACCTTCCTGCGGGTCTTCTTCGCCCTCATCGGCCTCGCCGCCATGTTGCTTCTGCTGCGCACCCCCATGCGGTTCCAGGGCAAGCTCAAGTCCGCCATGGTGCTTGGCATCATCAACTCCGGCGTCCCCTTCCTGATGTACGCCATCGCCGCCCTCTGGCTGCCCGCGGGGTATTCCGCCATCCTCAACGCCACCACGCCCCTGATGGGAGCCCTCATCGGCTTCTCCTTCTTCAGCGAGACGCTGACCTGGCGCAAATGGGCTGGCGTCATGCTGGGCCTGATGGGGATCACCCTCATCACTACCACGGGGGAAGTGAACCTCTCCGGCAATCTGATCATCGGGGTGCTGGCCTGCCTCATCGCCACCGCCTGCTACGGCTGCGCCGGCTTCCTGACGAGGCGCTGGATCACCGAGCGGGGTGGGCTGGATGCCAAGCTGGTGGCCTTTGGCAGCCAGCTCGGCGCCTGCCTCTTCCTGCTCCCCTTCTTCGGCTACACCCTGGTGACCGGCCCCGCCGTCGACTGGGCCCAACCTGACGTCTGGGCCAGCGTGCTGGCGGTCGGCTTCCTCTGCACCGCCTTCGCCTACCTGATCTATTTTCGGCTGATCGCCGACATCGGGCCCCTGCGCTCCCTCACGGTCACCTTCCTCATCCCCCCCTTTGGCATCTTGTGGGGCTACCTGGTGCTCGGCGAAACCCTCACCGGCGGCTTCGTGGCAGGCGGCGCCATCGTCTGTCTCGCGGTCTGGCTGGTGGTGAGCCCGGCCAGGGCCGCCAAGCCGGCCAAGGCGCAAGCCTAGGCTGTGTTCTCAAAATGCTTGCTTTCTGTTCACCAATAGTTCCCGTAAGTAACGAAGGCAGAAAGCCAGCTTGATAAAGGCTGCAAAACTTCCCGCCAGCTTTTCATACCTCGTTGAGAATCGGCGAAACTTCTTCAGCCATCCGAAGCACCGTTCGACCACATTTCTCCTACGGTAACGAGCTTTGTCTAATACCAGTGGACGTCCCTTATGGTGCCGTTGCTGGTCGCTGCGTTGCGGGATAACCGCTTTTATCTTTCTGCGCCGGAGTTCTGCCCGCAGAGCCCTGCTGCTATAGGCCTTATCTGCGGCAAGATGCGTTGGTCGCGTGCGATAACGGCCTGATGAAGTCGGGATCCTTGCCATGGCCAACGCACTTGTCGCATATCTGATTTCCGCTGATTGCCCCGGCGAAAGGCAGAACCCCAGCGGTAAACCATTACCATCAGTGACCAAGTGAATTTTGCTGCCAAAACCACCACGAGAGCGACCAAGTGCTTGATTCACCGGAGTGTTTTTTTACGCGCTCCGGCAGCATCTTTGGATGCCCTGACATTGGAGCCGTCAATGCACCACAGGTCGAAGTCGATAAGCCCTTCTTCATTGAGATGCAGTTGCAGCACCGCAAGGATGGCATCAATGCGGCCTGTGCTTTGCCAACGTCGAAAGGAGTTGTAGACCGAGTTCCATGGGCCGAAACGTTCTGGCAGATCTCGCCAAGGTGCACCGGTGTGAAGTATCCAGAGAATGCCATCAAGCACTTGGCGTGGCTCACGAGTAGGGCGTCCGCTTATGCGGTGATATGGAAACAGGGGCTCGATAAGCCCCCATTGTGCATCGGTTAACTGATAGCGACGGGACACTACATAGGTCTTAAGCTGTTGAGAAGATGTGAGATTATATCTTCATCACTTTAAGAACACAGCCTAGGCTCCGCGTCATCTGCCGGACCCATGGCTCGGCAGATGGGCGCAACTGGGGTAAGATGACCCCCATCGTTTCTCCCGCCCCGGCGGACACCACAGCAGGGCCAGCCTTGAATCACCTCGAACCCGCCAGTCAGAGCAGACAACAGCAGATCTTCACCGTCACCCGCCTCAACAGCGCCGTGCGCATGATCCTGGAGCAGGATCTGGGGCTGGTGTGGCTCACCGGCGAGCTCTCGAACCTCGCGATGCCAAGTTCCGGCCACTGGTACTTCTCCCTCAAGGACATGTCGGCCCAGGTGCGCTGCGCCATGTTCAAGGGCAACAACCGCCGGGTGCCGTTCCGTCCCCAGGATGGCATGCAGGTGCTGGTGCAGGCGCGAGTCTCCCTCTATGAACCCCGGGGCGACTACCAGCTCATCATCGAGTCCATGCAGCCCGCCGGGGATGGCATGCTGGCCCTGCGCTTCGAGGAGCTCAAGCGCCGCCTCGGGGCCGAAGGGCTCTTTGACGAAGGGCGCAAGCGCCCCTTGCCCCGGGAACCCCGCGCCGTCGGGCTGGTCACCTCCGCCACAGGCGCCGCCCTGCACGACATGCTGACGGTGCTTGAACGCCGCGCCCCGGACTTGCCCGTTTTCATCTACCCGACCCAGGTGCAGGGGAGCGCCGCCACCGCCCAGATCGTCTCGGCCATCATGCTTGCCAACCGCCGCGCCGAGGTGGATGTGCTCATCGTCGGACGCGGCGGCGGTTCCCTTGAAGATCTCTGGTGCTTCAACGAAGAGGCGGTGGCACGGGCCATCGCAGGCTCCGCCATCCCCGTGGTGAGCGCCGTAGGACACGAGGTGGACGTCACCATCAGCGACTTTGCCGCCGACCTTCGTGCCCCCACCCCCTCTGCCGCCGCCGAGCTGGTCGCGCCGGACAGGAGCACCCGCGCCCAGCGCCTCGTGCACCTGCGCCAGCGGCTCACCCAGGCCATGAGCCGTCACCAGGTCGCCGCCCGCCATGGCTTCGTCCTGCTGCAGAAGCGGCTCGATCATCAGGATCCCAAGCGACGGCTGGAGCAGCAGTCCCAGCGCCTCGACGAGCTCGACCGCCGCTTGCAGCAGCACCTGCGTGATCGCCTGCACCAGGGGGAGCGGCGCCTGGCGGGCCTCGCCATGCGCCTGCAGGCCAGAAGCCCCGAAAAGCGGCTGGCCATCGGCAAACGTCGTCACCAGCTTGCCGAGGAGCGCCTCCATGCCCTCATCGCAAAACGCCAGGATCTCGCCCGCCACCGCCTCGCCATGCTGGGAGCCCGCCTCGACGGCATCAGCCCGCTGGCCACCCTGGGGCGCGGTTACGCCATCGTGCGCACCCCCTCCGGGGAGGTGATCCGCCGCGCATCCCAGGTCAATGCAGGCCAGACCCTGATCACCACCCTCGCAGAGGGAGCGCTGCGGGTACGGGTGGACGAGGTCGACAACCGCTGACAAAAAGCGGGGGCCTGCACCAGGCCCCCGCCTCCTTTCTGTGCTCCGATAGCCCGTTATACCAGGGCATGACCGGCCATCTTGCCCGGGTGGCCGGATGGTTTCTCGCCCCCCTTGATCCCCCCCGGTGGATTGCACCTCAGATACTCGAACAACCCGGCCTGCAAATTCACGTTCCAGAAACGCCCCGCCAGGGTGAGGGCGAGACGCTCGGCCGAGAGCCGTGCCAGCCCGTGTCGCTGCCAGGCCTCAAAGAGCGGCATCAGGTGGGAGACCAGCCCCTGTGGCAATTGCGACAACGCCAGCCATCCGGTATCGAGCCCCCCTCGCAGCAGCCCGTCGAGACGGGCATCGGGATTGGGCCTCATCACCATGCCGGGAGCACGCACGCCCCCCGCCTGCGCCTCATGCCAGGGCGCCAGATCCCGGCCATACATGAGGCCGTGGCCGTGAATGTTGCCCCCCGCCCCTGCGCCGAAGGGCAGGATCTCGGCGCCCCACTTGGCCATCTGGTTGTAGCGGCTCTGCTCGGCATCGATGCGCCGCCAGTGGCTGCAGGAGAGCCGCTCCCAGCCCCCCGCCTCCAGCGTCCGTGCCCCGTCGGCATACATGACTGCCCGCTGCTGGCCATCGGCGGCCCAGCCCAGGGTGCCTTTCTCGTCGGCGCGCGCCAGGTTGGTGCCCGCCATGGAGATGAGTTGATAGAGATCCACCCCGTGCACCCCGCTCGCCATCACATCCGCGATATCCTGGCGCCACACGGCCTCATCCTGCCCCGGCAGACCGAAGATGAGATCCGCCACGATCACCGCCTCGTTGTGGCGGGTCAGCGCCGCCAGCCGGGACAGCAAGGTCTCCCTGTCATCGAAGCGGGCCGCCTGCTGGCGCACGCGGGTATCAAAACTCTGCACGCCGAACGAGAAGCGGTTGAAGCCACCCGCCAGGGCCGTCTGCCACTTCTCGTCATCAAAGCCGTTGAGCCGCCCCTCCAGGGTCAGCTCCGCATCCACGGTCAGGGGAAAACGGCGGATGGCGCTGGCCAGGCGGGCGAGATCGCCCGCCGCCATGTCGGTTGGCGTGCCGCCCCCCACATAGACCGCCGAGAAAGGCCGGCTCTGGACAAGCGGCGTCTCGGCTGCCTGGCGCAGCGACCCGCAGAGTGCCTCCATGTAGCGGCTCATGCGCGCCGGATTGGCGCCGTTTTCGAAGAAGTTGCAAAAACTGCAGCGCTTGCGGCAAAACGGGATATGGATATAGAGCGCTCGGGCCTTGGCCTCGCTCTCCTGCTGCCACCAGGCTTGCCAGCCGGCATCGTCCAGCATCAGGGGGGCGGTCCCTCCCCGGCTGGCATGGGCCGACGTCTTGGCGGTGAAGGCGAATTTGAGGGGATCCGGGGTACAAAGCCCCGTCATGGTCGAAGAAAGCTGGAGAGTCGTCACTGGGTTACCCTGCGTAAATAACGCAAATGATAACGAATATCAGTTGCAGGTATTTGTGCTGGATCAAGTCGGGAAGGATTGAGCCGTCACTCTGTCCCCATCAGGGCAACAGCGCGTCAGGCAAGGAAAGCGTGAAACAACAAGGGAAGAGAGCCACTCTCCCACTGGAGAGTGGTGGCACACACAGGATCGGGCGGTTGATTCAAGGCTCCCGACGGGAGCGCCGCGCCGATACCGGCTGACGGGGGTCAGCCATTGCCGATGATGATGGCAACCCGGCGATTTTCCGCTCGCCCGGCAGCGGTCGCGTTGTCGGCGATGGGCGCCTCTTCTCCGCGGCCGCGGATATCCAGGTTCCCCTGTGGCATACCCACCGACACCAGGACATCGGCCACCGACCGTGCCCGCTTGAGGGAGAGTTGCTGGTTGTAGGCCTCATCACCGTTGGAGTCGGTATGACCGTCCACCCGGGCCCGGTTCAGTCCTACCTCAATCAGGGCCTTGCCGAGTTTCTCCACCACCTGGCGGGTCTCGGGGTTGAGGGCCCCCACATTGTTGGCGAACAGCACCTTGTTGGAGATATCCAGGGTCCATCCCTCGTCGGTCAGGTGAAATCCCTGCTCCTTCAAGGCGGCGATCTGCTCCGCCGTGAGCCCCTGGGGAGGGCTCTGGCACGCCGCCAGCACACTCAGCAACAGTGCCACCAGGCCCGCTTTGATCGGGTTCAACATGCGCATTCTTATCATCCTTTCACTATTTCCGGTTCAACTTCACGTGCTCGTTTTTCGTGTTTCTCTCTCCTCCCTGCGTTGTCGTTTGGCTTGATACATGGCGTCGTCTGCCCATTGCAGCAGGGCATCCGCCGTCTTCCCCTGCTCGGGATAGCGGGCAGAGCCGATGCTGATCCCCACCCCGAGATGGCGACCGTCACTCAATACCACGGGGGTGTTCATGGCCTGCTGCACTCGCCCTATCACCTCGCGCACCTCGTCCTCCCCATGGATCGGGGTCAGGAGGATGACGAACTCATCTCCCCCCAGCCGGCAGACCAGATCCAGGGGCCTGAGCTGATGCTGCACCCGCCGCGCCACGGCGATCAGCACTTCGTCGCCGATGCTGTGGCCCAGGTTGTCATTGATCTGCTTGAAACGATCGCAATCCAGATAGAGCAGGGCAAAACCTTCATGCCCCTTGTTGCCTGCCAGGATGGCCTGCTCCATGCGAGCCTCGAACAGAGCGCGGTTGGGCAGACCGGTCAGGGGATCATGGGTTGCCTGATGCAGCAGGCTGGCGTTCTCCCGCTTCTGGTGGGCCTGCCAGGCTTCCAGCTCATCGAGCAGCGAATTGAAATCCTCGCCCAGCTCGTGCAGCTCGGCGATATTGGCCGCCGGCACCCGCTCCTTGAGGGCCCGCTGGCGGCTGACGTTGTAAGCCACCTCGGTCAGGGCCTTGAGGGGTGCCGTGATGGAGCGTTGCATCCGGCGCGCCACATGGAGTGCCCCGAGAATACTGATGAGCAGGCACACCAGGGTAGCCAGCAAGGTCTGCAACAGGAAGCGCAGCAGGTACTGGCCGTGACCGACCAGATGCACCCTGGCTATCTCCTTGTGCTCGCGCACCATGGGGAGCGCCACGGGCCCCGGCAGGATCAGGCGGGCCAGGTGCTGCTCCAGGGTGGTCCAGGGGGTAGTGATGTCCCGGCGCCAGCTCGCCAGCACCTGGCCGTCCGGCAGTACTATGCTGGCGCTGGCTATGTCTTCCCGGGAGGTGATGGTCTCCAGGGCATCCAGTGCCGCCTCCTTGTCATGGAAGACCACGGCCGCCTCAGTGGTGTAGCTGATGGCCCGCGCCACCAGCTTGAGGTTGTGATCCGCATAAAGGCGCAGCGCCAGCAGCGCCGTGACGGTCAGAAACAGCCCGGCCATGCAGACGGCAGTCAGGGAGATCATCATGTGGGTGCGCCCCAGACTCTGTCGCAGGGTAAGCCGGGGAGTGGCGTGATGGACCGTCATCGCACCTCCTCATCGGCTCGCGCCAGCTTGAGCACGGCCGGGTGCACTCGCACGCCACTGCGGGCCAGCGCATCCAGATTGACCCGAAAACGCACCCTCTCCTCCCCGGCCTGCAGACAGAAGACCGCATCGGCGATGCACTCGCGGCTCTGCTCGCTGATGCTGAGGATGGCGTGACCGCGCAGGCGTTCGAACAGGGAGAGGCGCTGCGCCGGTGCCAGCCCCCCCAGATAGATGACATCGCAGCGCTGGATCAGCGCCTCATCGTCCATGTCGTAGCGATGGACCTCCACCGGTCGGCCATTGGCCTGCCGTTCGATGGTCAGAAGGGATGACGCATATTCCGTGGGCGCCGTGATGCAGAGCCGAAGTCTGGCGGGCTCGCTGGGCCAGCGGGTGTAACTGAGGATATCGAGCACGGTCTGGCGCACCATGTCGCCGCGCGCCTCGGCGGAGGTTGCCGCCATGGCCTGGTTTGCCAGCATCAGCATGCAGCACAGTGGCGCCAGCCACATCAGTAACCGGAGGTAACAAAACATCTGCATGGTGCCCGCGAGAGTGTCCAGGTCGGCGCCGGGGTAACCCGACGCCCATGATGAGAGTGCCTGCATGGCACCGCACCGAGCTTACCAGCCGGGTGGCCAGCCCCCAGAGGCAAGTGGCACGGTTGCGTCACCGGGTGTCGCAGCCGCGCCTGCAAGGCACTCAATGCCCCAGGCAGACACCGTCCATCGACACTACTTCTTGCCAATCCCATATTCGCGCAGCTTGTTGGCGATGGCGGTATGGGAGACACCGAGCCGCTTGGCCAGTTGGCGGGTGGAGGGGAACGCCGGGTAGAGCCGCTCCAGCAGGCGGCTCTCGAAACGCTTCACCGCCTCGTCGAGCCCCCCTTCGAACCACTCGTCGATGAGCGGCATGGCATCGGCCGCCACCGGCAAGTCCACGTGCTCGGGTCCAATCTCGTCCCCTTCCAGCAGGGTCATGGCCCGATAGAGGCAGTTGCGCAACTGGCGCACGTTGCCGGGCCAGCGGTAGGCGGTGAGGTACTCGGCCATGTTGCGGGTAAAGCGCGGACGCGGGCGCTGCAGTTCGCTGGCAAAGCGCGACACGAACTGCTGGGCCAGGGCCATGATGTCCGCCTTGCGCTCGCGCAGCGGCGGCAGATTGAGGCTAAGCACATTGAGGCGGTAGTAGAGATCTTCGCGAAACTTCCCTTCATGGACCAGATCCAGCAACTGCTTCTGGGTGGTGCAGATGAAGCGCACGTTGACCCTCACCTCCTGCTCGTCACCGACCCGGCGAAACACGCCATCTTGCAGCACCCGCAGGAACTTGGTCTGCAGATGGGGGGACATGTCGCCGATCTCGTCCAGCATCAGGGTGCCGCCGCTGGCCAGCTCCAGCACCCCGCGCTTGCCCTCGGTGTTGTTGCCAAAGGCGCCGGGGGCATAGCCGAACAGCTCGCTCTCGGCCACGTTGTCCGGCATGGCCGCGCAGTTGAGCGCCATGAAGGGGTGGCTGGAGCGCAGGCTGGCGCCGTGGCAGGCCCGGGCCAGCAATTCTTTGCCGGTGCCGGTCTCCCCCACGATGAGCAAGGGGGCGTCCTGCATCGCGAGCTTGGCAGCCTGGGCCAGCACCTCTTTCATCTTCTGGCTCTCGGCCTGGAGGTGCTCAAAGCCCCCCACTTCCACCGCGTGCAGGGCACTGAAGTGCATGCCGACCCGGCGGGCGGATTTGAGCACCACCACGGCGCCGGCCAGAGCCTGCTTGCCCTTCTCTTCGGCCACGAACAGCGGCATCAGATCGCCCAGGTACTCTTCGCCACCGAGGCTCAGCTTGCAGGTCTGGGGCTTGATCTCCCCCGACTCCAGCCAGCGGCCAAACGAGAAGCCCTTGACCAGGGAGGCGATCGCCACGCCGCGCACCTCGTCCGGTGGCAACGCCAGGGTGGTGAGGGCGGCCTGGTTGGCCTGAGTCACCCGCCCCTTGCTGTCGAGGGAGAAAACCAGGTCCGGCAGGGCCTTGAGCAGGGCCTCTATCTCGTGGTGTTCCCGCTCGGAGGGCATGTAGGGGATCGTCTTGACGTCATAGACGCCGGGAATGCGGCGAATTTCCGGCATCAGATGCTGAAAGTCACGGAACTCCAGCTCGGGGAAATTGAGATAGATGATGCCTGAGGTATCGATTTCGATGCCGCGCAGATCGATGTTGTGCTCCACCAGTCGGTCGAGCAATTCCCGGGTCAGGCCCAGACGGTCTTCACAGCTGACTTCAAGACGCATTCGGCACACACTTCCTAGCTAACATTCTGAATAACGGGATAATACAGACTCGATCCCGCCAGTGCGAGCGCTCCCCCACAAAAATGCGGGCCTGCCCCGCTTTCACCGGGCAGGCCCTGTCTGCGTTGGCGCCAGAAGGCGGTTACTTCATCAGACCGTCGGTGCGGGCTGCCATGATGAAATCGTTGCGATGCAAGCCGCCTATCTTGTGGGTCCACCAGCTCACGGTCACCTTGCCCCATTCAAGCAAGATCGCCGGATGATGGAACTCCGCCTCCGCCAGTTCTCCGAGGCGGTTGGTGAACGCCAGCCCCTCCTTGAAGTTGCGAAACACAAATTCACGACGCAGTTGCAGCTCGCCGTTGACCACCAGGGGCTGCCAGTCGGGGATGAGGTGCATCAGCTCCCCCAGCTCCTGATCGCTCACCCTGGGGGCATCGGCGCGGCACGCCTCGCATCGTTGACTCGCCAGTTCAGTCATTCGGGACTCCTTTCATGAAACATCGTGGGAATGAATACGGGTCAGCTCGCCTGCTTGCCGGCAACGGGGGCAAAGCGGGGTGGACGCAGGCCAAGACGACGGGCCTCGGCCACGGCCGCCATGATCCCCTGCCCCTCCAGACCATAGAGGGTATCGAGACGAGGCAGCACGAAATAGGTCGGCTGCATGATGTCGATGCGATAGGGGGTACGCAGGATCTCCAGCAGATCGAAGGGTTGCAGCTCAGGCTTGCCCGAGAGGGCATAAGCGGTCTCGCCGATGGAGGAGAGAATGCCGCCGCCGTAAATGCGCAGCCCCTCCTCCCCCTGCAGGAGACCGAACTCCACCGTGAACCAGTAGAGCCGCGCCAGATAGACCCGCTCCTCCTTGCTCGCATGGAGTCCGAGCCGACCATACAGGTGGGTGAAGTGGGCAAAGGCCGGGTTGGTCAGCATGGCGCAGTGGCCGAAGATCTCGTGGAAGATGTCGGGCTCTTGCAGGTAGTCGAGCTCGTCCCGGCGGCGAATGAAGGTGGCGACGGGAAAACGGCGATCAGCGAGCAGCGCGAAGAAGTGATCAAAGGAGATGAGGGCTGGCACCGCTGCCACCGACCAGCCGGTGGCGGGCATCAGGGCGGCGTTGATCTCGCCCAGCTGGGGGATGCGGTCCAGAGGCAGGTCGAGGCGTGCCAACCCGGCCTGGTATTCGTCGCAGGCCTTGCCATCGAGCGCCGCAAGCTGGCGTGCAATCAGGATCCGCCAAGTGCCGTGCTCCTCGTCCGTGTAGTGGATCCGGCCCTGCCCATCCGGTTGGCGGGCCGTGTAGAGACTTGCCATGAATGCTCCCATCCTTCGGGTGCCAGCCGCCATCCGGGCGGTCACTGGCCGTTGAGTCATGGGATCACTGTAACGGTTTGCCCCTCAAAAAAGCAGCCGACCCCGGGGTCGGCTGCTTTTGACAATTGTAAATAATTTGTGACATCTCTATCGAACCCCAGCCACCTCACGACTTGTTGAGATAACCCGCCAACTGGCCGATCAGCCGCTTGCGCAGCTCGCCCAGTTTCGGCTTCTCGTCGGCACACCAGGGGAGCGGACGACAGGCTTCCATGGTACGCATCCCGAGGCGCGCGGTGAGCAACCCGGCCCCGACCCCTTGGGCGGCGCGGGCGGAGAGCTTGGCGGTCAGCTCGGCCCCCAGCAGATCCATCCCTACCTCGGTCACCAGCTCGGTGGCCCCCGCATAGAGCATGTTGCGAAACACCTGACGAATGAGGCGGATGCGGCTCCAGTAGCCGAGCTCGATGGCATAGACATCGGCGATGTCCTCGATCATCCGCAGGTTGCGCCAGAGCATCAGCATCATGTCGACGGTGGCGAGCGGACTCAGGGCCACCAGCACGGCGGCCTCCCCCGACCATTTCGCGACGCGGGCCTGGGCCAGCTTGTCCCGCTCGGTGAGCACCAGCTGGCTGTAGAGGGTCAGCACTTCCCGATCGCTGTGGCTCTCGTCAAGCTGGGATAACCAGGTGCGATACCCTTCCCGCCCCTTGTCACCGCTCTTCTCGGCCAGGGCCTCGCAGAAGGCCTGCCCCTGACCGACCCCCTGATGGGCCAGCAGATCCTCGGCTCTTGAGCGCACATCCTGGCGCCGCTTCAAGGTGCGCAGCCGCAGCCATTCGCGCCCCGCCACCGCGGCGGTGCCCACCGCCACCAGGCCAGAGGCGAGCAACCAGGCGCCGCCCCAGAAGGGGGAGGCGGCAAACTGATCCACCAGAAAAGCGCCAAACTGGCCAAGGGACAGCAGCCCCACCCCGCCCAGCCCCCAGGCCAGCAGACGATGACGGCGCCGAGGCCTGACGGTAAGCGCGGGTTCCACCTCGGTGAGCTCGTCCAGCACGTCAAGAGGCTCGAAGCTCTCCTCTTCCAACCGCCGGGCCGGGGCGGGTGGCTTCGCTTCGCTTGCCATCGAAGGCGCGGGCTCCAGCGTCACCTTGCCTTGCAGAGGAGCGGCGTCATCGGTGCGCCATCTTGTCTGATCGTTCATCGCATTCTCTCCTGTGGGCGCCCCTCGAGCACAGCGGGCCACCCACCCGTTATTCGAGGTGATCCCCGAGCAGGAATTCCAGCGCCGCATCGAGTCGGATATGGGGGAGCGCCTGATGAGCGCTCATGGGCAGCGGGCGAAAGGCCTGAAAATCAAACCCTTGAGTTTTCCACCACTGCGCAGGCGGGATCTGGGCAGGCACCTCCCCCGGGAAGAGCAGCAAGGGCTCGCCCGAGAGGGTAGTGCCACGAATGGCGGGAAATTCCCGTCCGTCTGCCACCCCCTTGCCCACCTCGGTGGCCTTGATGGCGGCCAGCGCCAGGCATTCGGTCTCTATCCCCTCGAAGCGGGCCTGACCCCGGCCACGGCTCACCAGGTGCTGCAGGAGCGACACCAGAGGTCCGTGCTGCTCCGGCGTGACGTGATCGGCCTTGCTCGCCACAAACAGCAGCTTGTCGATGCGCGGGGCGAACAGACGGCGCCACCAGTTGCTCTTGCCGTAGGCGAAGCTCTCCATGATGCGGGCGATGGCCTGCTGCATGTCACCAAAGCTCGCGGCACCGGCATTGAGGGGCGCCAGGCAGTCCACCAGCACGATCTGGCGATCAAAGCCTGCAAAGTGTTGCTCATAGAAGCCCTGTACCAGATGTTGCTTGTACTGCTCGAAGCGCTGCTTGAAGGTGGCGTAGAGGGTGCCGTCTTCGGGGGAGTGTGTGGGCATCTCCCATACCCAGGGCACGAATTGCAGCAGCGGCGCACCGGCATACTCGCCGGGCAACACGAAACGCCCGGGCTGGATGAGGTGAAGCCCGAGCGCCTGCTTGCAGGCGTGCAGATATTCGGTGTAGCGGGCGGCCAGTTCGCTGGCGGCACGCTCCTCGAAGGCTTGATCCGCCTGCCAGAGCGGCGTCAACCAGCCTGCCGCCAGGGCTTGCAGCTCGGGGCGGCACAGTTGCTCCCGCACCTGCTCGCTCCACTGCTCGTAGTTCAGATCCAGCAGCGGCAAATCCAGCAGCCACTCCCCGGGATAATCCACCAGATCCACATAGAGGGTGGAGATCTCCCCCAGGTGCCGACGCAGCGGATGGCGGGTGCGATAACGGATCTCGAGGCGTACCTCGGCCACCCCCCGGGTCGGCGCGGGCCAGGCGGGCGGATCGCCAAACAGGGCATCGAGGCCCCGTTCATAGGGAAAGGTGGGAATGTGGGCGTTTTGCTGGGGCACCCGGCGAGCACCAAGGATGCGTCCCTGGCGCTGGGCGTCCCAGAGTGGCAGACGACCGTCGATGGCCGCGTGCTCCAGTTGATTGACCAGCGCCGTGATAAACGCGGTCTTGCCACTGCGAGAGAGGCCGGTGACCGCCAGCCGGATGTGGCGATCCCGGGCCCGGTTCACCGCGTCAACGGCCTTGTGCTGGAGCACCGACCAGGAGTGTTCGAGTTTGTTGCGTATCAAGGCGGGTCTTCTTCTCCTTGTGATCACATCAGAGAGACGGCCGCGAGGCGGTATCCTCGCGGCCCGGCACGATTAGAGCTTGCTGAACTCCCGTTGCAGGGTGAACTCCTTGGAGGTCACCAGCTTCTCGATGCGCTGCACCCTGGGCTCCAGTGCATCCAGCTCCTGGCCGATGCGGGCAAGGGCCTGATGAGGTGTGACGCCTGCCTGCCAGCTGCGCGCCTTCATCCGCACCTCTGCAAACTCGGCATCTTCCTGGGAGTAGAGGGTGACCGGCTTCTTGTCGAGCAAGAACCAGGCGGCAATATAGGCGGTGAAGGTGATGAAACCGGCGAAGATGAGACCACTGATGGCCAGCAGCCGCACGATCCAGGTCTCCACCCCGAAGTACTCTGCCAGACCGGCACAGACCCCGGCAATCTTGCCCCGCTGGGGATCCCGGTACAGGTTGCGCCCTTCACGACTGACACTGTTCATATCTTGTTCCTCCAACCGGGGACTTCCGCATCCAGAATCGACGCCAATACGGTTTCGGCCCGCTCCGGCTTTTTGCCACAGTCATGACATCTCTCATTGAAAACCGTCATACCTTGTTTCTCCAACCAGGAACCTCGGCATCCAGAATCGACTCCAGGGCGCCGACCCGTTCCTGCATCTTCTCGGCACGCACCAGCAAGCCCTGCAGCTGTTCACGCTCACCATCGGCAAGACCGGCGCCAATGCGTCCCTTGGCGCGGTAGTGCAGCACCAGCCAGATGGGGGCCACCACCACCATGAAGACCACCATGGGAACCATCAATACACCCAGCAGATCTTCCATCTGTTACTCTCCCTGTTTCGGTGCCGGATTGTGCTGGCCCAGCTTCTGGCGCATGGCTTCCAGCTCGCGGCTGATCTGGTCGTCCGCTTCCAGCTCGGCAAACTGCTGGGCGAGCGCCTTGTCGGACTGCCCCAGATCGGCGCGGGCTTCCATCTCGTCGATGCGGCGCTCCATGCGCTCGAACTTGCTCACCACGGCCTGACTGTCGCCACGGGCCACCTGGCTTTGCACGTTGAGACGGCTGCTGGCGGCTTCGCTGCGAATGGCCATCGCCTTCTGGCGGGCACGGGCGTCTTCCAGCTTGGCTTCCAGCTGACGGATCTCCTCCCCCAGCTTCTCGATGCCGCTGTCCACCGCCTGCTGTTCACGAGACAGGGCGTCGGCAAGCTCCGCCTGCTTGCTCTTCTCGATGAGGGCAGCCCGGGCCAGATCTTCGCGCCCCTTGGTCAGGGCCAGCTCGGCCTTGCCCTGCCACTCGGCGACCCGCTCCTGATGGCGGCTCACCTGACGGCCGATCTCTTTTTGATTCGCGAGGAAGCGGGCCAGATTGGAGCGCTCCTTCACCAGTTCATCTTCCATCTCCTGGATGATCAGACGCACCATCTTCTGGGGATCTTCCGCCTTGTCGAGCAGGGCCGTCAGATTGGAATTGATGATGTCGGCCAGGCGAGAAAAAATGCTCATGATTGTACTCCTGTGATAGGCATCGGGTTGTGTCTCCATTGACAATGGCAACTTGTGTGCCAATCTGGAACAATATTTAACTTGTTGATTTATATGGGCACTCAGAATGCAATTCAAGTCCCGGGGAAACAAGTGATGATTAAAATAACCAACTTTTGGTAAGATTAACCAGATTTTTCAACTCACAGGGGCAGGGATGACCACGGCCACGGAAAGTCTGTTGGGTGAATCCAACGCATTTCTAGAAATCATCGAGCAGGCATCGCGCCTCGCGCCGCTGCGCAAGCCCGTACTCATCATCGGCGAGCGGGGGACCGGCAAGGAGCTCATCGCCCACCGCCTACATTATCTCTCGGATCGCTGGGATCAAAGCTTTGTCACCATCAACTGCGCCACCTTGAGCGAGAGCCTGCTGGAGACCGAGCTGTTCGGCCACGAGGCGGGCTCCTTCACTGGCGCCGCCAAGCGCCATCAGGGGCGCTTCGAGCGGGCCGACGGCGGCACCCTGTTCCTTGACGAACTGGCCACCACCAGCGCCCGGGTGCAGGAAAAACTGCTGCGGGTCATCGAGTACGGGGAGTTCGAGCGGGTGGGCGGCGCCAAGCCCCTCAAGGTGGATGTGCGGCTGGTGTGCGCCACCAACGAGGATCTGCCTGCACTGGCAGAGAAAGGACGGTTTCGTCACGACCTGCTGGACCGGCTCGCCTTCGACGTTATCACCCTGCCCCCCCTGCGGGAGCGACGCGAGGACATCCTGATGCTGGCGGAGCACTTCGCCCACGGCATGACCCGGGAGCTGGGGTATCCGCTCTTTGCCGGCTTCTCGCGCAAGGCGACCCAGCTGCTGCAAGATTACCCCTGGCCGGGCAACGTGCGGGAGCTCAAGAACGTGGTGGAGCGCAGCCTCTATCGCCAGGGCAACCCCCAGTTGCCGCTGGCGGATCTGGTGCTCAATCCCTTTGACTCCCCCTGGCGCCCCCGTGCCCGAGGTGACGCCGCCCCTTCCACCGACGCGCCGACCTCGGCAGAGACGGCCCCGACCCCGACCCTGCCGCTGGATCTCAAAGGGGCGGTGGCGGAGTACGAGATTAATTTACTCAAGCAAGCGATGCAGCAATCCCAGTATAATCAGCGCAAAGCAGCCCAGTTGCTGGCCCTGAGCTATCACCAGTTCCGGGGGATGCTGCGCAAATATCAATTGCTGGACGGGGATGACAACAGTGGCAACCAGGAGGCGGGCTGATGCCTGGCACCGGGTCTGTGCGCGCGGATAACGCGGCGCACGTCACCCCCGACGGGAGCGCCTGCCCGGTCGCCCCCCGCAACGCGCCCGCCCCCTGGCGGGCAACTTTGTCTGAAAACATGGTTCCAACATGAGAATGCTCACCCCCCTGCTGCTTGGTCTCCTGGTCCTGGTCAGCGGCTGTCAGAAACGCGATGAAGCCTCCAAAACCGGGCTCATCTATTGTGCCGAAGGGGCACCCCGAACCTTCAACCCGCAGCTTGCCAATTCGGATGCGACCCTGGATGCCAGTGCCCGTCCCATCTACGATCGCCTGCTCGAGGTCAATGCCAACACCCTCGGCATCGAAGGGGGGCTCGCCACCCGCTGGCAAAGCAGCGAGGACGGCCTCTCCTATACCCTGACCCTGCGCAAGGGAGTGACCTTCCACCGTACCCCCTGGTTCAGCCCGACCCGTCACTTCAATGCCGACGACGTCCTGTTCACCTGGCAGCGTCTGCTGGACGAACACCACCCCTTCCACGCCGTCTCCGGCGGCGAGTACCCCTATTTTCACAGCCTGGGGCTCGGCAACCTCATCAAGCGGGTCTACAAGAAGGGGCCCTATGAGGTGGTGTTCGAGCTGAACCGCCCCGATGCCTCCTTCCTCGCCACCCTGGCCAGCGACTACGCCATCGTGCTCTCCGCCGAGTACGGGGAGCAGATGCTAAGGGTCGGCACCCCGGCGCTGCTGGACAGCCGCCCCATCGGCACCGGCCCCTTCAGCTTCAAGGAGTATCGCCACAACGAGTTCGTGCGCTACCTGCGCCACCCCGGCTACTGGGGCGGCGAGGCCAGAATGGAGCAGCTCATCTACGACATCACGCCCAAGTCCTCCAAGCGCCTGGCCAAGCTGTTGACCGGCGAGTGCGACGTGATGAGCACCCCCTCAGCCAGCCAGCTGTCGGTGATAGACAAAGACTCCCACCTGGATCTGTCGGTGCAGTCGGGGATGAACGTCGCCTTCCTCGCCCTCAATACCCGCAAGGCCCCGTTCAACAAGGTGCAGGTGCGCCAGGCCCTCGCCAGCGCCATCAATGTGCAGAATCTGCTGCAGGCTGTCTATTTCGAGACCGGCCAGAGCGCTGCCAGCCTGTTGCCGCCCCTCTCCTGGGGTTACAACCCTTCCCTGCCCCAGCGCAAGCCGGATCTCAAGCTCGCTCGCCAGTTGCTCAAGGACGCGGGCTACCCCAACGGCTTCGAGATGCAGGTGCTGGTGCAACCCGGCGCCCGCCCCTACAACCCGGACGGCCTCAAGACGGCGCAACTGATGCGCAGCGATTTCGCCAAGATTGGGGTGAGCCTCAAGATAGTGCAGCAGGCCTGGCCGGTCATCGAGACCCGGCTCGCCCATGGACAATATGACAGCCTGCTTTCGGGCTGGATCGCCGACAACGCGGATCCGGACAACTTCTTCCGCCAGTTGCTGAGCTGCGCCGCCGTCGAGCGGGGCAACAACTACAGCCGCTGGTGCAGCCCCGCCTTCGATCAGCTGCTGGACGATGCGGTGACCACCCCGCAGCTCGCCTTCCGCCTGCGCAACTATTACTATGCCCAGTCCCTGCTCAACGAGCAGTTGCCGCTCATTCCCCTGGCCCATGCCCTGAGAACCCAGGTGAGTCGCAGCGACATTCAGGGGCTGACCCTGATGCCCTTTGGCGGCACAACCTTCAACCAGGCACATCGGGAGTGACCATGAAAGATAACCACTCCATCGTCGGGCCATCGGCGCACCGTCCCCAGGAGGCATAAGCATGTTTTTCTATATCCTGCGCCGCATCACCCTGCTGGTGATCACCCTCCTGGTGCTGACTCTGGGGGCCTACCTCCTGGAGTTTCGCCTCATCACCCAGGTGCTGGATTTCTGGCACGGCTATCCTGACTTCCTCCAGCGCATCGCCGCCGGGGATTTCGGGCTCTCCAGCGTCTCCGGCCAGCCGGTCCTCGACGAGATCCGTCACTACTTCCCGGCGACCCTGACCCTCTGCCTCGCCGCCTTCGCCATCTCGCTGCTGGTGGGCATCCCCCTGGGCACCCTCGCGGCCCTCTATCAGGGGCGCAGCCCGGACCTCTCCATCATGGCCGCCGGCCTCGTCGGCTATGCCATCCCGGTCTTCTGGCTGGGGCTGCTGATGGTGATGTTCTTCTCCCTGGATCTTGGCTGGCTCCCCTCCTCTGGCCAGATCAGCCTGCTCTACGACGTGCCCTCCATCACCGGGATCGCCATCGTCGATGTGTTGATGAGCCAGGAGCCCTGGCGGGAGGCGGCCCTGCACGACGCCCTGCGCCATCTGGTACTGCCTTCCCTGGTGCTGGCCGTGGTGCCCACCACCGAGGTGATCCGCCACGTGCGCAGCTCCCTCATCGACGTGATGAAACAGAACTACATCAAGGCTGCCGCCAGCCGCGGACTCTCCCGCCGCCAGATCGTCTGGCGTCACGGGCTCAAGAACGCCCTGCCCCCGGTGTTGCCGCTGCTGGGGCTGCAACTTGGCAGCGTGCTCACATCCGCCATGATCACCGAGGTGGTGTTCGACTGGCCCGGCATCGGCCGCTGGCTGGTGAGCAGCATCGCGCTGCAGGACTATGCCGCCATCCGCGGCGCCTTCCTGGTGGTGGCGAGCTTCGTCATCTTCATCAGCGTCAGCACCGATCTGCTGACCACCATCATGTATCCGGCACGGCGTAAAGAACTCTATGCAAGACAAGATTGATTGCGGTCTGTGGATGAACCACGGCGGCCCATGGGCCACCGGCGCACAGGCGTGCCCATCCCCTTGCGACCAGCACGGGAGCCTGCATCATGCACGATAAATCGAACATCTATCCGGAGCTCAAGATCCTCTCCCCCCTGGAGCAGACCTGGGCCTCCTACCGGCGCAACCCGCTGGCCATGGCGGGGCTCTGGTGCTTCGGGCTGCTGCTGCTGGTGACCCTCATCGGTCCCCTGGTGATCCCCTACGGCATCGACGATCAGCACAGCAACCACCTGCTGCTCGCCCCCTCCTGGGCCAACAGCGGCAACATCGATTACTTCCTGGGGACCGACGATCTGGGGCGCGACATCCTCTCCCGTCTGGTGGCCGGGGCCAGGCTCACCTTCGGCAACGCCCTGCTGGTGGTGCTCATCGCGCTGGTCATCGGCTCGGCCATCGGCATCCTCGGCGGCATGAGCAAGGGGGTGAAGTCGAGCGTGCTCCATCACCTGCTCGATACCCTGCTCTCCATCCCGTCCCTGCTGCTGGCCATCATCGTCGTGGCCATCCTGGGGCCGGGTCTGTTCAACACCCTGATCGCCATCACGCTCGCGTTGATACCGCCTTTCATCCGGGCCACCTACAACGCGGTCCACGCCGAGATGCAGAAGGAGTACATCATCGCAAGCCGCCTCGACGGCTCTCCGCCCCAGCGGATCATGCGTCTGGCCATCTTGCCGAACATCGTCGAGACCCTGGTGACCCAGACCACCCGCACCCTCTCCGCCGCCATCCTGGACATCTCGGCGGTGGGCTTCCTCGGTCTCGGGGCCCAGTCTCCCCAGCCGGAGTGGGGTGCCATGCTGGCCGATTCGAGCGATCTTATCTATCTGGCCCCCTGGACGGTGACCCTGCCCGGGATGGCCATCCTGTTCAGCGTGCTGGTGACCAACCTGGTGGGCGAAGGCATTCGCGAAGCACTCAAAGAGGGGAACGACTGATGTTGCCAGCCTTGTTATCTATCCCCGCCCCCGGACGCCCTGAGCGACCCGGCTGCGCCCTGAACGGGAGACATTGCTGATGCCCCTGCTCGACATACGCAACCTCACCATCGAAATCGACACTCCCCAGGGCAAGGTCAAGGCGGTGGACAGAGTCAGCCTGACCCTGAACGAGGGGGAGATCCGCGGGCTGGTGGGGGAATCCGGCTCGGGCAAGAGCCTGGTGGCCAAGGTGATCGTCGGCATCCAGAAGGACAACTGGACGGTGCGCGCCGACCGGATGCGCTTCAACGACATGGACCTGCTGACCATGGCGCCCAAGGAACGACGCCGCATCATGGGGCGGGAGATAGCGATGATCTTCCAGGACCCCATCAGCTGCCTCGACCCCTCCGAGGAGATAGGCACCCAGCTCGAAGAGGCCATCCCCACCAGCGCCTTCACCGGCAAGTTCTGGCAGCGTTTCCAGTGGCGCAAGAAGCGGGCCATCGCCCTGCTGCACCGGGTCGGGGTCAAGGATCACCGCAAGGTGATGCGGGCCTATCCCCACGAGCTGTCGGACGGCATGTGCCAGAAGGTGATGATCGCCATGGCCATCGCCAACCAGCCGCGCCTGCTGGTGGCGGACGAGCCCACCAGCGCCATGGAGTCCACCACCCACTCCCAGATCCTGCGGTTGCTGGACAAGATGAACAAGCTGGGCAATACCACCATCCTCATCATCAGCAACGACATCGCCGCCATCGCGAACCTGACCGACACCCTCAACATCATGTATTGCGGCCAGATGGTGGAAGTGGGGACCCGGGACCAGATCCTGGAATCCCCTCACCACCCCTATACGGATGCCCTGCTCAAGTCCATCCCGGACTTTGACAAGCTGGTGCGCCACAAGTCCCGGCTCGAGACCCTGCCCGGGGTGATACCGCCGCTGCAGCATCTGCCCATCGGCTGCCGCCTCGGCCCACGCTGCCCCTACGCCCAGAAGCAGTGCGTGCAGACGCCGCTGATGAGCAAGGTCAAGGGGCATCAGTTCAGTTGCCACTTCCCGCTCAACATGGAAGAACCGAAGAAATGAACCGGCACCAGACCCTGATCCGGGGCACCTGCCCGCCCCGTCAGCCCCTCTATCCGGCGAGCACACCCAAGGAGACCACGTCGTGACCGAACCTTCCCTGTTGCAGGTCAGGGGCCTGTGCAAGACCTACCAGAACCGCACCGGCCTGTTCAGGCGCCGCGCGGTGGAGGCGATAAAGCCCCTCTCGTTCGATCTCGAGGTGGGCCAGACCCTGGCCATCGTCGGGGAGGCGGGCTCGGGCAAGAGCACCCTGGCCCGCATTCTGGCGGGCATGATTGAACCGAGTGGCGGGGAGATCGCCATCGAGGGGCAACCCATGGTCCACGGCGATTACCAGACACGCTGCAAGCTGCTGCGGATGATCTTCCAGGACCCCAACACCTCCCTTAACCGGAAAATCCGGGTCGGCCAGATCCTGGAGACCCCCCTTCGCCTCAACACGGCCCTGAGCGAGGAGGAGCGCCGGGAGAAGGTGATCCAGACCCTGCGCATGGTGGGCATGCTGCCCGACCACGCCCTCTTCTATCCCCAGATGCTCTCCGCCGGCCAGCAGCAGCGGGTGGGGCTGGCACGGGCGCTCATCCTCAATCCCAAGATAGTGGTGGCGGACGAGGCGCTCTCGACCCTGGATATTTCGGTACGCTCCCAGATCATCAACCTGCTGCTGGAGATGCAGGAGACCATGGGGCTGAGCTATGTGCTGGTGGCCAACGATCTGGGGATCGTCAGCCACATCAGCGACGAGGTGCTGGTGATGCACGAAGGGCGTGTGGTGGAGCGCGGCAAGACCTTGCGGGTCTTCGCCGACCCCCAGCACGACGTCACCCGCCGCCTCATTCAGAACTACAACAACGAATACCGCCGCTGATCCCGCGGCGCGTTTTCCCTTGCGCCAGACATAAAAAAACCCGGCCTGATGTCTCATCAGTCGCCGGGGGATTGCGCTCAAAAAGTGATTGCGTCGCTCGTAGTAGGAACAGGGGAATGGTAGGCAGCCCCCGTCACCTCAACAACTGTCAGATCTGACAGGCAGTCCGCTATGGAACCGGAATTGCGGATCCGGCGAACAGATGAGCTCGGCCTCCAGGCGACCGAAGAAGGCCACCCGCTCGCTGATGTCTTCGTCTGCGAACGTCTGTGCCAGGGCCAGGTAGTCCTGATAGTGACGCGCCTCCGAGCGCAGCAGGGAGACATAGAAGCGGCCAAGCTCCTCGTCCAGATGAGGGGCCAGCCTGGCAAAACGCTCGCAGGATCGCGCTTCGATATAGGCACCGATGATCATCTTGTCCACCACGGCCGCCGGCTCGTAGGTGCGCACATGAGTCAGCAGGCTGCGGGCATAGCGGGAGGCGGTGACGGGACCATAGGGGATGCCCCGTGCGGCCATGATCTCCAGCACCTGCTCGAAGTGATGCAGCTCCTCCTGGATGAGGCGCACCATGGGGAACAGCAGGGGATTGCGCTCCAGCTCGGCAAACACGCTCCTGTCTGATTCGCCCATGGTGCGCTTGCCGAGGATCTCCGCCTTCTCCGGCAAGGCATCGAGCTCCCGGTAGAAGGTCAGCTTGGGCAGCAGGTGACGCTTCTCCTTGGGCAGGCAGTAGCGGCGCACCAGGCTGTGGGCGGTGAGTGCCGCCTTGTTCTCGCAGTTGGCGTGATCGATAAGCAGGGTCGGCAACTGGGCGGGATCCCGCGCCATTTCCACCCACTCATCCGGGGTCTCGCAATGCAGGAACTGGCGAACGGGGGCTAACAGGTCATCCATCTGAACTCTCATCTGTTGATACGACACGCGGCGCCTGGCGCCGGGGGGCCTATGCTAACGGATCCCGCCCGGCCTGCCCACCGCCATCATGGCTCAGCCCGTCAGACGCCTGAGGGAGTCGCGGCGGATCAGGGTGCCGCTGAAGGCGGGCAGTGCGTCCCGGCTCCCCTCCTCCACCATGGTGATCAGGCGGTTGATGGTCTCCTGGATCATCCCGTTCACCGGCATCTTGACGCTCGACAGCGCGGGAATGACGTAAGGGGCCAGGGGGATGTTGTCAAACCCCACCACCGAGACCTCGTCAGGCACCATCACACCGGCTTCGTGCAGCCGTTTGATGGCCCCGATCGCCATGTCATCGTTGCTGGCTACCAAGGCGCTGAAGCGAGCGCCTCGCGCCAGCAAGGTCGAGACGGCGGCCGCGCCACAGGCGGGGGTCCATTTGCCGGGGGCGATCAAGGTCTCCTGCACGGGGATGCCGTGCCGGATCAGCGCCTGCCGATAACCGGCCAGGCGCTCGGCGCCGGTGGGGGAATCCGCAGAGCCTGCGATGAAGGCGATCTCCCTGTGCCCCATGGCCACCAGCTTGTCCACCACCGCCTCCGCCGCCGCCTGCTGGTCCGCATAGACGCAGTGGGCCGGATGGCGGCTCAGACGCCGGTTGAGCACCATGATGGGCTGCTCATGCTGCTCGATGATCTCGTCCATCTCCTCCACCCCAAGAAAGCGCGGATAGATGATGACGCCATCGCAACGGGAATCGAGCAGATACTGGATGGCCTGGCGCTCCTCGTCGGCGCTGTGCTTGCCGTCCGCCAGTATGAGCTGGCGGCCCCGATCCTCGGTCATCCGCGCCACCTGGGAGAGCAGCTCGCCGAAGTAGACGCCGTGGTAGAGGGTGTTGGTGACCACCAGTCCCAGGGTCCGGGTGTGCCTGGTCGCCAGCTGCCTCGCCACCAGGTTGGGGCGATAGCCGCACTCCTCGATGGCCTGCTGCACCCGGTCCCGGGTCTCCTGGCTGGTGTAACCATTGCCCGACAACACCCGGGAGACCGTCGCCTTCGACACCCCTGCCCGCCTTGCCACCTCCAGCATCGTCGTCATTGTGTTCTCCCTTGCTCGTAACGGGGCGCAGTGTACTGCACCGCCCCCGGCTTGTCGTCGCACGAATGGCGTGCAGGCCCGGGTTCAGTGATCCCATTCACGGATCCGGACGCTCGCTGCACAAGATGCTTGTCTCCCGCGCTCAGGCCGCGCACTCTATGTGGAACCGGTTCCACATTCGGTTTCATGCGCGTTCCCGCCCTTCGCGGCGGCGGGGGCGAGCAGGCCCACTTGGTGAAAAGGATCTACCTCGATGTCAAAAAACTATGCGGCTCTGGCCGGTACCGTCATCACCGCACTCGGCGGCGCCGACAACGTCGTCGCCGTGACCCACTGCATGACGCGGCTGCGCTTTGTGCTGGGCGATCCCGCCCGGGTCAATGGCCCTGCCCTCAAGGCCATCCCTGGCGTGCTCGGGGTGGTGCAGGCGGACAACCAGTGTCAGGTGATCATCGGCAACACCGTCTCCCACGCCTATCGCGAGGTGCTGGCCCTGCTGCCCCAGGGCGGTGGGCAGACTCCGCTTCCGGAGGCTTCCGCTGGCTGGAGCCTGCGCCGCATGGGCGCCGCCATCCTCGACGCCCTGATCGGCACCATGTCCCCCCTCATCCCGGCCATCATCGGCGGCTCCATGCTCAAGCTGCTGGCCATGGTGCTGGAGATGACCGGCGTGCTGGAGAAAGGCTCCTCGACCCTCACCATCCTCACGGTAGCCGGGGATGGGGCCTTCTTCTTCCTGCCCCTGATGGTGGCCGCCTCCGCCGCCGTCAAGTTCAAGACCAACATGTCCCTGGCCATCGCCATCGCTGGCGTGCTGGTGCACCCCAGCTTCATCGAGCTGATGGCCAGAGCCGCCGAGGGGGAGCAGGTGACCTTCGCCCTGGTCCCGGTGACCGCGGTCAAATACACCTACACCGTCATTCCGGCGCTGGTGATGACCTGGTGCCTCTCCTACATCGAGGGCTGGGTCGACCGCATCACTCCGGCGGTCACCAAGAACTTCCTCAAACCCATGCTGATCGTGCTGATCGCGGCGCCCCTCGCCATCCTCTTCATCGGCCCCGTCGGCATCTGGATTGGCACCGCCATCTCCGGCCTGGTCTACACGGTCCACGACTACCTGGGCTGGCTGTCGGTGGCCATCATGGGGGCGCTCTGGCCCCTGCTGGTGATGACCGGCATGCACCGCGTCTTCACCCCGACCATCATCCAGACCATCGCCGAGACCGGCAAGGAAGGCATGGTGATGCCCTCCGAAATCGGCGCCAATCTCTCTCTTGGCGGCTCGTCCCTGGCGGTGGCCTGGCGCACCCGAAACCCGGAACTGCGCCAGACGGCGCTCGCGGCGGCCGCCTCCGCCATCATGGCGGGGATCTCCGAACCCGCGCTCTACGGTGTGGCCCTGCGCCTCAAGCGTCCGCTCATCGCGAGCCTCATCAGCGGCTTTGTCTGCGGTGCCGTCGCCGGCATGGCGGGGCTCGCCAGCCACTCCATGGCCGCCCCCGGGCTCTTTACCAGCGTGCAGTTCTTCGATCCGGCCAACCCCATGACCATCGCCTGGGTGTTCGGCGTGATGGCCCTCTCGGTGGTGCTCTCCTTCGTGCTGACCCTGGTGATGGGGTTCGAGGACATCCCGGTCGAGAGCCCGGCCCCCCGCGCCGAGCCCGTGCAACCCGTCGCCACCAGCCAGGCGCAGGCCGGACTGTGACACCCCATTCAGACATGACAAGAGGTAACAGATGTCGTTAACAAGATTTCCCGAGGGCTTTCTCTGGGGCGGTGCCCTGGCCGCCAATCAGGCGGAGGGCGGCTATCTCGAGGGGGGCAAGGGGCTGACCACGGTGGACATGATCCCCCATGGCCCGCGCCGCATGGCGGTCAAACTCGGCCAGGAGAAGCGCATCACCCTGCAAGATGACGAGTTCTACCCAAGCCACGGGGCCATCGACTTCTATCACCGCTATCGGGAGGACATCGCCCTGATGGCCGAGATGGGCTTCACCGTGTTTCGCACCTCCATCGCCTGGGCCCGTCTCTACCCCAGGGGGGACGAGCGCGAGCCCAATGCCGAGGGCATCGCCTTCTACCGTGCGGTGTTCGAGGAGTGCAGAAAGTACAACATCGAGCCCCTGGTGACCCTGTGCCACTTCGATGTGCCCATGCACCTGGTGACCGAGTACGGCTCCTGGCGCAACCGCCAGATGGTGGAGTTTTTCACCCGCTACGCCCGCACCTGCTTCGAGCAGTTCGACGGCCTGGTGAAGTACTGGCTCACCTTCAACGAGATCAACATCCTGCTGCACAGCCCCTTCTCCGGGGCGGGGCTGGTGTTCGAGCAAGGGGAACACCAGGATCAGGTGAAGTATCAGGCCGCCCACCACGAGCTGGTGGCCAGCGCCCTGGCAACCCGGATCGCCCACGAGGTGAACCCGACCAACCAGGTGGGCTGCATGCTGGCGGGGGGCAACTTCTACCCCTACTCCTGCAAGCCCGCCGACGTCTGGACCGCCCTCCAGAAAGATCGGGAGAACCTCCTCTTCATCGACGTGCAGGCCAGGGGCGCCTATCCGGCCTATGCGCAGAGGGTGTTTCGTGACAAGGGGATCACCCTGGTGAAGGGGCCGGAAGATGACGAGATCCTCAGGCACACCGTGGATTTCGTCTCCTTCAGCTACTACGCCTCCCGCTGCGCCGCCGCCGACATGAATGCGGGCAACACCAGCGAGGCCAACGTGGTCAAGTCCCTGCGCAATCCCCACATCGAGGTGAGCGAGTGGGGCTGGGGCATCGATCCCCTGGGCCTTCGCATCACCCTCAACACCTTGCACGATCGCTACCAGAAGCCCCTCTTCCTGGTGGAAAACGGCCTGGGGGCGGTGGACGAAATGAACGAGCAAGGGGAGACAGAGGACGACTACCGCATCGACTACCTGCGCGCCCACATCGAGGCCATGGGGGATGCCATCGAGGACGGCGTGCCCCTGATGGGGTACACCAGCTGGGGCTGCATCGATCTCGTCTCCGCCTCCACCGGCGAGATGAGCAAGCGCTATGGCTTCGTCCACGTGGACCGGGACGACGCCGGCCATGGCACCCTGGCCCGCCGGCGCAAGAAGTCGTTCTGGTGGTACAAGAAGGTGATCGCGAGCAACGGGGAGGATCTGGCCTGAGGCCCCCTCAGTTTCGCCGCAAGGCGCATCCATGCAACAGGGGGGCCGAGGCCCCCCTGTTGTTCATCACGCTGGCAATCTGAAAACGTTTAACTGCCTTCGTTGAAGATCTCGAGGTTGCTGGTCCCTTCCTGCCACTCGCGCACGGCCTTGTTGTCGTCGCTGCGCAGGGCATTGAGGTGGTCCAGATAACCCTGATCCACGTCGGAGGTCACATAGTGACCGTTGAAGACCGAGGTCTCGAAGTGGCGCAGCTCGGGGTTGATCTCCCGCACCGCCTCTTCCAGATCTTCCAGATCCTGGAAGATGAGGCCGTCAGCACCGATAAGCTTGCACACCTCTTCCACTTCACGGCCATGGGCAATGAGCTCGTTGGCGGTGGGCATGTCGATGCCGTAGACGTTGGGGAAGCGAATTTCCGGTGCGGCCGAGGCGAAGTAGACCTTGGCGGCCCCCGCTTCACGGGCCATCTGGATGATCTGCTCGGAGGTGGTGCCCCGCACGATGGAGTCGTCCACCAGCAACACCTTCTTGCCCTTGAATTCGGAGCTGATGGCGTTGAGCTTGCGGCGCACCGACTTCTTGCGCTGGGTCTGGCCCGGCATGATGAAGGTACGGCCGATGTAGCGGTTCTTCACGAAGCCCTGACGGTACGGCAGATCCAGGGTGTGGGCGATTTCCAGCGCCACGTCGCAGGAGGTCTCGGGGATGGGGATGACCACGTCCACGTCGAGATCGTCCCACTCCCGTGCGATCTTCTGGCCCAGCTTGCGACCCATGTTGAGGCGGGCGGCATAGACGGAGACCTTGTCGATGAAGGAGTCGGGACGGGCGAAGTAGACGTATTCGAAGATGCAGGGGTTCATCTGCGGGTTCTCCGCACACTGCTCGGAGAAGAGCTGGCCCTGCTCGGTGATGTAGATGGCCTCGCCCGGGGCGACGTCACGCACCGTCTCGAAGCCGATGGCGTCGAGGGCCACGCTCTCGGAGGCGAGCATGTACTCCACCTGCCCCTGCTCGTCGACCCGGCGACCCAGGATCAGCGGGCGAATGCCGTTGGGGTCGCGAAAGCCGATGAGGCCGTGGCCGATCACCAGAGAGACCACGGCATACGCGCCGCGGATCTGCTGGTGCACCTTGCGCACCGCCGAGAAGATATCTTCCGGGCGCAGCGCCATCTTGTCGCACAAGTCCAGCTCGTGGGCCAGCACGTTCAACAGCACTTCGGAGTCCGAGGTGGTATTGATGTGGCGGCGGGCCACCTTGAACTGCTGCTCCTTGAGCTCCTTGGCGTTGGTGAGGTTGCCGTTGTGGGCCAGCACCATGCCGTAGGGGGAGTTCACGTAAAACGGCTGCGCCTCTGCCGCACTGGAGCTGCCTGCGGTGGGATAACGGACGTGTCCGATGCCGATATTCCCTTTCAGGCGCTGCATGTGGCGCACTTCAAACACATCCTTCACCAGACCGTTGGCCTTGCGTTGCCGGAAGTTTCCACTGTCAATGGTCACGATCCCGGCGGCATCCTGTCCCCTGTGCTGCAACACCGTCAAGGCGTCGTAGAGGGCCTGATTGACGGGGGTGGTGCCAACTATACCGACAATACCGCACATGTCTTTGCTACCTCGAAGTCACTGTACCTGTTGAAGAAAACTGGACGAGTTCATCATGAACCCGAAAAACCACTGGATCACCGGCTTGAACTCCGGCACCAGCCTGGACGCCACCCACCAGTCGCTCTGGGAGAGGCTGGTGAAGGTATCCATGAAAAACAGCAGGGCGCTGACGATCAGCACCCCGCGAATGGCGCCAAAACAGACCCCGAGCACCCTGTCGGTGCCGGAAAGCCCGGTCTTTTCCACCAGCAGGCCCACCACGTAGTTCACCACGCTGCCGAGGATCAGGGTCGCCACGAACAGGGCGGCGATGGCCAGACCGTTGCGAACCATGGCATCGGAGAAAGAGGTGAAATAGACGGCGAGATCGGGATAGAAATGGCTGGCAATGAAAAAGGCGACGAACCAGGTGACCAGAGACATGGCCTCCTTGAGAAAGCCGCGCACCAGGCTGATGAGGGCGGAGAAACCGACGATGCCGATGATGGCGTAATCAATCCAGACCATAGAAAAAGATGTCCTGCGAAATTGCGGCGCAGTCTAACAAAAACGATTGCGCAATGCTTGATAAAATTGTGTTACAGGCCCGAAGGGAGCTATCCCTTCCCCTTGCGGCGGGTTTCCCGGGCCCAGAATGCACAACGCCATGGCATGCCATGGCGTTGTCGTCTGCAACGAGCGCTTACCCGATGTGGGTCAGGCCGCCCATGTAGGGTTGCAGCGCAGCCGGGATGGCGATGCGGCCATCTGCCTGCTGGTAGTTCTCGAGCACGGCCACCAGGGTACGACCCACCGCCAGACCGGAACCATTCAGGGTGTGAATGAGCTGCGGCTTGCCGTCGATACGCACGCGAGCCTGCATGCGGCGCGCCTGGAAGTCGGTGCAGTTGGAGACGGAGGAGATCTCGCGATAGGTGTTCTGGGCCGGCAGCCACACTTCCAGATCGTAGGTCTTGGCGGCGCAGAAGCCCATGTCACCGGTGGAAAGCGCCATCACGCGATACGGCAGCTCCAGCAGTTGCAGCACCTTCTCGGCGTGACCCACCATCTCTTCCAGGGCATCCCAGGATTTTTCCGGGTGCACCAGTTGCACCATCTCGACCTTGTCGAACTGGTGCATGCGGATGAGGCCACGGGTATCACGACCGTAGGAGCCCGCTTCGGAGCGGAAGCAGGGGCTGTGGGCGGTCATCTTGATGGGCAGCTCCTGCTCGTCGAAGATCTCGTCACGGGCCATGTTGGTGAGCGGCACTTCGGAGGTCGGGATGAGGGAGAACTTGCGCACCTTGCCTTCGTCTTCCCCTTCCCCTTCGATGCCGGTATTGAAGAGGTCCTGGGAGAACTTGGGCAGCTGGCCGGTACCGTACAGGCTGTCCGGGTTGACCAGATAGGGCACGTAGCACTCGGTGTAGCCGTGCTGCAGGGTGTGCAGGTCCAGCATGAACTGGGCCAGGGCGCGGTGCAGACGGGCAATCTGGCCCTTCATCACCACGAAACGGGCGCCGGAGAGCTTGACGCCGTTCTTGAAGTCGACCCCCTTGGCCGCCTCACCCAGATCGATGTGATCGCGCACCGGGAAATCGAACTCACGCGGGGTACCCCAGCGGCGGACCTCCACGTTGTCGTTCTCGTCACGGCCCACCGGGGTGGTCTCGCTCGGCAGGTTGGGGATGGCGTCGGCGATCCCCTTGAGCTGGGCCAGCAGGGCCTCCAGCTCGACCTTGCTGGTCTCGAGCTCGTCGTTGATCTTGGTCACCTCGGCCTTGAGGGGGGCAACATCTTCACCACGACGGGCAGCCTCACCGATGGACTTGGAGCGGGCGTTGCGCTCGGCCTGCAGCTCCTGGGTGCGGGACTGCAGATCCTTGCGTTTCTCTTCCAGAACATTGACCGCCGCTACGTCCAGAACGTAGCCACGTGTCGCCAGACGAGCGGCAGCTTCGGTGATGTCGCTGCGCAGATATTTGGGATCCAGCATGGTTTACCTACTTTTTTTAATGGGATCTGGGCCCGGGTCATCGTGACCGGGTTGGGAAACAGATCCGGAAGTTAACATCGGTTGGCGCACCCCTTTGCCTTCGGAATCGGGCCTTCGAAATCAAGAAGATGGTGCAAGGCCAAGACAACCGGGGTCAGACGGGCAGTGTAGCAGACCGCCCCCCCGCCCGAACAGGGACTATTGCGCCCGTTTTTTCCGTGCCCCCCTCCCCTGATGCCCTTGCCGTGCGCTTTCCCGGCAAGGGGCTTGAAGGTCTTTCCTATCGCTTGCGCGGGCTCTGCTTGTCCAGCTCGTGCAGATAGTCGAGCTTCTGGGCTATCTGCTTTTCAAGGCCTCGCTCGGTGGGCTGATAGTACTGCTTGCCGGCAAGCTCCGGGGGGAAGTACTGCTCGCCGGCGGCATAGGCCCCCGGCTCGTCGTGGGCGTAGCGATACTCGGCGCCGTAGCCCAGCTCGCTCATGAGCTTGGTCGGGGCATTGCGAAGGTGCGGTGGCACCTCGAAGTCCGGCAGGTTCTTGGCGTCGTGAAGCGCCGCCTTCCAGGCGGTGTAGACCGCATTGCTCTTGGGGGCGCAGGCGAGGTAGACGATGGCCTGGGCGATGGCCCGCTCCCCTTCCGCCGGACCGATGCGATGGAAGCAGTCCCAGGCCGAGAGCGCCACCTGCATGGCACGGGGATCGGCGTTGCCCACGTCTTCCGAGGCAATGGCCAGCAAGCGGCGGGCGATGTAGAGGGGATCGCAGCCGGCGCTCACCATGCGGGCATACCAGTAGAGGGCCGCATCCGGCGCCGAGCCGCGAATGGACTTGTGCACCGCCGAGATGAGGTCGTAGAAGTGATCGCCGCCCTTGTCGAAACGGGCCACGTGCTCCCCCACCACGGCGGCGAGCAGGGTACTGTCGATCACCCGCGCCCCTGAGCTGTCGGCCTCGGCCATGTCGGCCAGGAGCTCCAGGTAGTTAAGAGACTTGCGCCCGTCCCCGTCCACCGCTTTCGCCAGCGCCTCCTTGGCCCCGGGGGCAAAGCGCAGGCTAGGGTCATTGAGGCCGCGCGGATCCTGCATCGCCTGATCGATCATGGCGAGGATGTCCTGCTCCTCCAGCCTCTTGAGCAGATAGACCCGGGCCCGGGAGAGCAGCGCGTTGTTGAGCTCGAACGAGGGGTTCTCGGTGGTGGCGCCGATGAAGGTGATGGTGCCGTCTTCGATGTGGGGCAGGAAGACATCCTGCTGGCTCTTGTTGAAGCGGTGGACTTCATCCACGAACAGGATGGTGCGCACCCCGCGCCAGCCGTTCTCCTTCGCCTTGTCGAGGGCGGCGCGGATCTCCTTGATGCCGGAGGTGACCGCCGAGAGCCGCTCCACCTCCGCCTGGCAGTAGTGGGCAACCAGTTCTGCCAGCGTGGTCTTGCCGGTACCGGGGGGCCCCCAGAGGATCATGGAGTGGCAGTGCCCCGCCAGGATCGCTTTTCGCAGGGGCTTGTCCGGCCCCAGGATATGCTGCTGGCCGATGTACTGCTCGAGGATTTGCGGCCGCATCCGGGCCGCCAGCGGACGAAAGTCCGAGGAGAAATCCAGGGATAAATTGCTCATCTGCATTGACCTTGCAGCTGACCGGTCGTCCATGACGCCCGGTCAGACGATAACGCCGGTAACGGCTGGCTCATCAACGCTGGTCGTCCAGCTCGACCCCCTTCGGGATCTTGAAGACAAATTCGTTGCCCTTGAGCACCGGCTTGCGGTTGAAGCTGCTCAGAGTGAACTCGCTCCACTGCCCTTGCGCCTCTTTCACGTCGAAGCGACTGATGTTGTTCTGACGGTCGAAGGTGATGCGAAAGGAGGCGATCAGCTCGTCCTTGTTGCGGCTGGTGACGGTATAGACATCCCCTTCCTGGGTCACGTCATAGTTCTTCCAGAGGCTGTTGTCGTTGCCCGCGATGAGCACGAAGGGGGTGTTGAGCACCGCATCCTTCATCTTGAGAGCGGTGACCTGCTCGACGAAGGGGTCGTACACCCACACATCCTTGCCATCGGCCACGATCAGGCTCTCGTCCGGGGAGGTAGTGTGCCAGTTGAAGCGGTTGGGTCGCTGCACCAGCAGGGAGCCGCTCGCCTTTTGCAGCTCCTTGCCCTTGCTGTCATAAACGGTCTGGGCAAATGTCGCGGAGAAGACATTGACGGAGGAGAGCTTCTCCTTGAGATCACTGGCCGCATCGGCCCACACCTGGCTGCTGGCGACCAGCAGAATGGAACCCATCAACAGTTGTTTTTTCATCAGGCTCTTCATAGGGAGGTTCTCGATAAAAGGCCACGCCCGCAGAGGGCATGGCCAGGATGATGTGAGGCTTAGTCACGAACCGGCGGCGGTGCCAGCACGTCGCGCTGGCCGTTGCCGCCCGGGGCGCTGACGATGCCCTGGTTTTCCATCTGCTCGATGAGACGGGCCGCCCGGTTGTAACCGATCTTGAACTTGCGCTGGACGCTGGAGGTGGAGCCACGGCGGGATTCCACCACGAAGGCCACCGCCTCGTCGAACAGGGGATCGAGCTCTTCATCGCCGCCCCCGCCGAAGTCGCCACCGCCGCCCTCGCCGTCCGACTCGCCGGAGAGGATCTCGTCGATGTAATCCGGCTCGCCACGCAGTTTCCAGTCCGCCACCACCTTGTGTACCTCGTGGTCATCGACGAAGGCACCGTGGACACGGGTGGGGTTGGAGGTGCCGGCAGGCATGTAGAGCATGTCACCCATGCCGAGCAGGGATTCGGCGCCCCCCTGGTCCAGGATGGTGCGCGAATCGATCTTGCTCGACACCTGGAAGGAGATACGGGTCGGGATGTTGGCCTTGATGAGGCCGGTAATGACATCCACCGACGGACGCTGGGTCGCGAGGATAAGGTGAATACCGGCCGCCCGTGCCTTCTGGGCGATACGGGCGATCAGCTCTTCCACCTTCTTGCCGACGATCATCATCATGTCGGCGAACTCGTCCACCACCACCACGATGTGGGGCAGTTTTTCCAGCTCCGGCGGCATCTGATCCATGGAGTCGCCCGGACGCCACAGGGGGTCGACCAGGGGATCCCCCGCCTCGATGGCGGCCAGCACCTTGTCGTTGTACCCCTTGAGGTTGCGCACCCCGACCGCGGACATCAGCTTGTAGCGACGCTCCATCTCGCCTACGCACCAGCGCAGGGCGTTGGCGGCATCCTTCATGTCGGTGACCACCTCGGTCAGCAGGTGCGGAATGCCTTCGTAGACCGAGAGCTCCAGCATCTTGGGGTCGATCATGATGAAGCGCAGATCCTCGGGGGAGGATTTGTAGAGCATGGAGATGATCATGGTGTTCACCCCCACCGACTTGCCCGAGCCCGTGGTACCCGCCACCAGCAGGTGAGGCATCTTGGCAAGGTTCACCACCACGGGTTCCCCCGCGATGTCCTGACCCAGCCCCATGGTGAGCGGATTGCGGCTGGCCGCGAACGCCTCGCAGTCGAGGGTTTCCCGCAGGTAGACGGTCTGGCGTACCCGGTTGGGCAGCTCGATCCCGACGAACGTCTTGCCCGGGATCACTTCCACCACCCGTACGCTGCTGGCAGAGAGAGAACGGGCGAGATCCCGGGAAAGATTGGTGATCTTGCTCGCCTTCATGCCCGGCGCCAGGTCCAGTTCGAAGCGGGTAATGACGGGACCGGGATAGACGCCCACCACCTTGGCCTGCACGTTGTAATCGGCGAGCTTCGCCTCCACCAGCCGGCCCATGCGCTCCAGCTCGTCCTTGCTCATCATCTGGGTCTTGGCGGGCGGCCTGTCCAGCAGATCGATGCTCGGCAAAGGGGCCAGACCGGGCTGGGGACGGTGCTTGGCTTTCACCGGCGCCGCGGCAACGGGAGCATCGGGTTCGTCATCCCCCTCCGCCCAGGGCAAGTCGAGGTCATCTTCTTCCTGGCGCACGGCTGGACGCGGACGGCCATTGGCCACGCGCTTGCCCTTGGCGGCAGGCGCCGGAGCCTCGTCCTCTTCGTCGTCAAACTGCGGATCGAACTGGAAGGTGTCTTCGTCAAGCTCCGGCAGCCATTCGTCAGCTTTTGTCTTTGGAGCGCGATTCTTCGCCTTGGGGTTGCGTGTCCAGCTGCCGTGGGGGTCTTCGTCATCCTCTTCCTGATCGAAGCTGCCCACGCCCCCTTCCAGCAGGGGATCCGGCCCCTCATAGCGGGGCTGGCGCCAGCCACCGGTGAGCCAGCGGCCCAGGGTGGTGGGGAAATGGTAGATGGCGCTGACTGAGCCGGTGCAGGCGGCACCGATGCGCTCGACAATGGTGAGCCAGGACCAGCCGGTAAAGAGGGTGATGCCGGTCGCCACGAAGCAGAGCAGCATCAGGTTGGCCCCCACGCCGCCAAACAGCGGCACCACGGCGGAGGCGATCACATCCCCCACCAGGCCGCCGGCGGAAAAGTTCTGCAAGTCGTTGAAGTTCATGCTGGCGATGGCGGACATGCCGAGCACCGTCAGCACGAAGCCGATGATCCGTACCGACAGGGTGAGGTAATCCACTTCCAGCAGCTTGCTCGGGCGCCAGAACAGGCTCCAGCCAAGCAGCACCACCAGAGGGGGCACCAGATAGGAGAAGGCCCCGAAGGTAAACATGGTGATGTCGGCGAGCCAGGCACCGGCGCTGCCCGCGAGGTTCTTCACCTCCCCTTGCCAGGAGGTTTGCGACCAGCCGGGATCGGCGGGATGGTAGGTCAGCAGGGCAAGCAAAAGATAGGCAGCCATCAGGGTGATGGCGATCAAGACGGCCTCGAAGATCCGTTGTGTACCTGATAAAGGAGTAAACAGCTTTTTATCGGCCAAACTCCGGCTCCTTTGTGAAAACATGAATGCGGGGATAGGGGGCCTAGTATCCCTGAAAAGCCCACCGATTGTCAGCCAGTGCCTGAGGGCGGGCCTGAAACTCTCTATAAGAAGAAACGAGCGGACCGGCCGCTCGTTTCTGACTATCGTGACTCGTCATGGAACTTGCAAGTCACAGCACAACCCCGCTTATCGGGTGCTGATCACCAGACGACTGCTCTGTTTGACCTCTTCCATCACCACGTAGGTGCGGGTGTCGTTGACGCCCGGCAGACGCAGCAGGGTTTCACCCAGCAGGCGGCGGTAAGCGGACATGTCGCTGACGCGGGTCTTGAGCAGATAGTCGAAATCACCGGACACCAGATGACATTCCTGGATCTCTTCGAGCACCTGAACAGCCTTGTTGAACTGCTCGAACACATCGGGGGCGCCACGATTGAGGGTAATTTCCACGAACACCAGCAGAGACGCGTCCAGATAATGAGGGTTCAGAATGGCGGCATATCCTTCGATATACCCTTGTCGCTCCAGGCGACGAACCCGTTCCAGACACGGTGTGGGACTCAGGCCAACTCGTTTGGACAACTCAACGTTCGAAATCCTGCCATCCTTTTGCAGTTCATTCAGAATGTTGCGGTCAATCCTGTCCAAATCCTTTAGCCGACTCTTAGCTTCCATCATTTAATTCCATCCTTTGGCTATTTTTTGGTAAGAATCACCAGTCATTTTATAATAATGGTCACAAATCCTGTCAATACCTGAATATACTAGGCGCAAATGTCGCTTAACATCTAGGCAACATAAACCACCAATCGATAGACGAGGGATAGCATGATTATCGGTGTACCTAAGGAAATAAAAAACCATGAATATCGCGTAGGCATGGTTCCGGCCAGTGTACGTGAACTGACAGCACGAAACCATACTGTTTTCGTCCAAAGCGGCGCAGGAAATGGCATTGGGTTCAGTGACGCAGATTATCTGGCTGCCGGAGCCGAGATCCTGGCCTCCGCTGCCGAAGTTTTCGCCAAGGCGGAGATGATCGTCAAGGTCAAGGAACCCCAGGCAGTGGAACGGGCCATGCTGCGTCCCGGCCAGACCCTCTTTACCTATCTGCATCTGGCGCCGGACCAGGCCCAGACCCAGGATCTCATCGACAGTGGTGCCGTCTGCATCGCCTATGAAACCGTCACGGACGGTCGTGGCGGTCTGCCCCTGCTGGCCCCCATGTCGGAAGTGGCCGGACGCATGTCTATTCAGGCCGGAGCCCAGGCACTGGAGAAATCCCGTGGCGGCAGCGGCGTGCTGCTCGGCGGTGTGCCCGGTGTGGAACCGGCCAAGGTGGTGATCATCGGTGGTGGTGTGGTGGGCTCCAACGCAGCCCGCATGGCCGTCGGCCTGCGTGCCGACGTCACCATCCTCGACAACAACGTCGATACCCTGCGCCGTCTCGACAGCGAGTTCCAAGGGGCTGCCAAGGTGGTCTACTCCAACCGCGAGACCCTGGAGCGCCATCTGCTGGCGGCGGACCTGGTCATCGGCGGCGTGCTGGTGCCTGGCGCCACTGCGCCAAAACTTGTCAGCCGTGACCACATTGCTCGCATGAAACCCGGTGCAGCCATCGTGGACGTGGCCATCGACCAGGGCGGCTGTGTCGAGACCTCCCATGCCACCACCCATGAAGATCCCACCTTCATCGTCGACGAGGTGGTGCACTACTGCGTGGCCAACATGCCGGGTGCCGTGGCGCGGACCTCCACCGTGGCCCTGAACAACGCCACCCTCCCCTTCATCATCAAGCTGGCCGAACAGGGCTATCGCAACGCTCTGCTCGCCGATCCCCACCTGTTGCACGGCCTGAACGTGATGGCGGGCAAAATCACCTGCAAGGAGGTTGCCGTGGCCCACAACCTGGCTTACACGGATCCCCTGACCCTGCTGAACTGATCGCGTCCCTGCAAAGGGAGGTAGATGAGTGAAAATCCGCCCGCGATGGGCGGTTTTTTTTGGCCTGCCGTCCCCGGCTCACCCCTCTTGTTGGCGATTGCCCCAATCGATGCGCTGGCCTTTGACCACGGATCACGAATTACCTACAATCGCGCAAACTCATCACGTCTCGGAAATCACATCATGAGCCAAGTCACTCACAGCAAACTGCTGATCCTGGGATCCGGTCCGGCAGGTTACACTGCGGCCGTCTATGCCGCTCGCGCCAACCTCAATCCCCTGCTCATCACCGGCATGCAGCAAGGTGGTCAGCTGACCACCACCACCGAAGTGGAAAACTGGCCAGGGGACGCGGAAGGGCTGACCGGCCCGGCCCTGATGGAGCGCATGAAAGAGCATGCAGAGAAGTTCGATACCCGCATCCTCTTTGATCACATCAATGAAGTGACGCTGACCGAGCGTCCCTTCCGCCTCAAGGGCGACAACGGGGAATACACCTGCGATGCGCTGATCCTCGCCACCGGCGCCTCCGCCAAATACCTGGGTCTGCCCTCCGAAGAGGCCTTCAAGGGCCGCGGCGTCTCCGCCTGCGCCACCTGTGACGGCTTCTTCTACCGCAACCAGGAAGTGGCCGTGGTCGGTGGCGGCAACACCGCCGTGGAAGAGGCACTCTATCTGGCCAACATCGCCAAGAAGGTGCACCTCATTCATCGCCGCGACGAGTTCCGCGCCGAGAAGATCCTGATCAAGCGCCTCAACGACAAGGTCGAGAGCGGCAATATCGTCCTGCACACCCATCAGACCCTGGACGAAGTACTGGGTGACGACATGGGCGTCACCGGCGTGCGCCTGCGCAGCACCCGGGATGACACCACCTCCGAGCTGCCGCTGATGGGGGTCTTCATCGCCATCGGTCACCAGCCCAACACCCAGATCTTTGAAGGGCAGTTGGCCATGGAAAACGGCTATCTGAAGGTGCGTGGCGGACTGGAAGGGTTCGCAACCCAGACCAGCATCCCGGGCGTGTTCGCCGCCGGCGACGTGGCCGACCACGTCTACCGCCAGGCGATCACCTCCGCAGGAACCGGCTGCATGGCCGCCCTCGATGCAGAGCGATATCTGGACGCACAATAATCGGAAGGATATAAAGGGCATGCCAGTTGGCATGCCCTTTTTTATTGCAAGGAGCAGGATGAAACGAAAAATAATGATAGTGGAAGACAGCCTGACGGTACGCCGTATGCTGACCCAGGCCATTGCGCAGCAGACCGGGCTGGAAATCGACGCGTTCGATACCCTTGAAGGGGCTCGCGATTGCCATGGGGAAGATTATGTGGTCGCCCTGGTGGATCTCACCCTGCCGGACGCCCCCGGCGGAGAAGCTGTCAATGTGCTGAGGGAGCGTGGGCTGCCGGTGGTGATCCTGACGGCCGACATCAGCGAAGAGAAGCGGGAAGCCTGGCTGGAGGCCGGGGTGCTGGACTATGTGATGAAGGATTCACGTCACTCCCTGCAATATGCCGTCGGTCTGGTGCACCGCCTCTACCTCAACCAGGCCATCGAAGTCTTGGTGGTCGACGATTCACGCACCTCCCGTCACCGCACCGCGGCCCAGTTGCGCAAGCAGTTGTTGCAGGTGCACGAGGCCAATTCAGCACGCGATGCGCTGGCGCAGCTCGAGCAGCACCCCGCCATTCGCCTGATGCTGGTGGACTACTACATGCCGGAGATCGATGGCATCAGCCTGGTGCGAATGCTGCGCGAGCGCTACAGCAAGCAGCAGCTCGCCATCATCGGCATCTCGGTGTCGGACAAGCACGGCCTCTCGGCACGCTACCTCAAGCAAGGGGCGAATGATTTTCTCAATCAGCCCTTTGAACCCGAGGAGCTGCAGTGCCGGGTCAGCTACAACCTGGAGGCCCTTGAGCAGTTCAACAACATCCAGGAATCGGCCAACCGAGACTACCTGACCGGGCTTTACAACAGACGCTACTGGTTCAACGAGGGTCAAAAGTGGTTCGAGGAGCATCAGCGCCATCAGGCGCAGCTCTCCCTGTGCGTGCTCGATGTGGATCACTTCAAGCAGGTCAATGATCACTGGGGGCACGCCATCGGCGATCAGCTGCTCTGTCATCTGGCCAGGCTGCTCACCCAGTTCTTCCCGGATGCCATGATAGCCCGATTCGGTGGTGAAGAATTTGCCCTGATGGTGCCACACTGCCCCGTTCCCGTGCTGCTCAAGCGACTGGAAGGGCTTCGTCTGCAAATGCGTCAGCAACCGCTGTCGCGGGAGATATCGCTCTTTGTACGCGCCAGTTTCGGCGTCATCAATGTCGGGCGGCTCTCCATGGACGAGGCGCTGAGCGAGGCAGATCGCCAGTTGTATCAGGCAAAGAATACCGGGCGAGACAAGATAGTCTGTCAGGACGTCTGAGCAAGCATCAGCAGAGGCACTCCGTGTAGTACCGCCCGGCGCCCCTGTGTGGCGGCCGCCGGGTCAATCCCTTCTTCACCGTTCAATAGGTCTTGTCGACCCGCACCCCATCGCTGAAATAGAGGATGCGCACCTTGTCGCCCTGCGCAAAAACCATGGCCGGATCGTAATCCTGGATCACGTTGATGAGCCCGTTCTGCTCGTTGCGGATCAGCAGCTCCACCAGCTTGTTCTCCACCACGCTGCCCCCTGACTGAAACTGCTGCACCGCCGCCGCTCCCGCCAGTGCCCCGACCGCAGTGGCAATCTCCCGCCCGTGCCCACCGCCAAACTGGTTGCCGAGCAGCCCGCCAAGCACGGCCCCTCCCAGAGTTTTCCAGCCGGAATGCTCTGATTCCACCATCTGGCGCTGGGTGATGTTGCGCACCGCATCCACCTGGCCGAAGACCACCTGCTCCACCGGACGCGCCGTGTTGCGTTCATACACCGCACTCCAGGCCGGTGCCGTGACAAAGCCAAGCAAGCTGGATACTATCAGGATAATGGCCTTCATCTATGAACCTCTGCCTTATGTCTCGCTATCTTACCGAACTGGATGATGAGCTGTGCTGGTTTCCCTCCCCCAGCCATGCGCTGGAAGAGCCCAACGGGCTGCTCGCGATTGGGGGAGATCTCTCCCCCACTCGATTGCTGGCAGCTTACCACAGCGGGATCTTTCCGTGGAATGAACCCCATCAGCCACTGCTGTGGTGGTCACCGGATCCCAGGGGAGTCATCGTGCCCGAGGAACTCCACATCGGCCGCAGCCTGCAGAAGTGTTTGCGCCGCACCCCCTTCGAGATTTACATCAATCGCGCCTTTGATGACGTCATTGCAGCCTGCGCCGCCCCCCGTCGCACCGCCAGCGGCACCTGGATAAGTGCCCCCATGATCGACGCCTATCGGCGCCTTCATCGCCTCGGTCATGCCCACTCCATCGAGATCTGGCAGGATGATCAGTTGCAGGCAGGTCTCTATGGCCTCTCCCTGGGCCGACTCTTTTGTGGTGAATCCATGTTCAGCCGCATCGACAATGGCGCCAAACTGGCCATGGTGGCCCTCTGTCGCCACTTTGCAGGGCACGGCGGTGCCCTCATCGACTGCCAGATGCAAAACGACTTTCTGGCCACACTGGGCGTTCAGGAGTGGCCAAGGCAGCGCTTTCTGACCACCCTGGCCACCCTGACCCGGCAACCGTTGCAAGAGGGATGCTGGCAACCGAGGAGAATCAGCCTATGAGTGAAGAAGTGATCCTCAAGGTCGGGCTGACCCCCAGGCACCCGTGCAGCTACCTCGGTCACGAGCAGGAGCAGTTGCTGGTCCTGATGGACCATGAATTGCTCAACGCCGCCGGGTACGAACGGCTGCTGACGGCAGGATTCCGGCGCAGTGGCAACGACATCTATCGTCCTCACTGCCCCGCCTGCAGCGCCTGCCAATCCTTGCGCATACACAGTGAACGCTTCACCCCGAGCCGTGGGCAGAAACGCATCCGCCAGTTGAACCGAGATCTCGAACTCGTACTGAGCTATGACGACAAGCCCGAGTATTACCTGCTCTATGAACGCTATATCCGTGAGCGTCATCGGGATGGCAGCATGTATCCACCGAGCCGGACCCAATACAAGGGATTCCTGCACTGCGACTGGATGCCCCCCCTCTATCTGGAGATGCGCAAGGAGGGACGCCTCATCGGCGTGGCCACCACGGACCTGCTTCCCCACTCTCTGAGCGCCATGTACACCTTCTTCGACCCCGACTATGCCGATCGGTCGCTCGGCACCTTCGCCATCCTGAGCCAGTTGGAACTGGCCAGACGTACCGGTCGTCAGTGGCTCTATCTGGGGTATCTGGTGGAGGAGTGCCGCAAGATGAATTACAAGCGCCAATACCTGCCCCATGAGCTGCTGGTACAGGGCGAATGGAAAAAAATCGACACCAAGCCCGAGTAAACTTTACACATAGCCTTAAATCCGGCATGATCCAGCGGTTTTTTGTTGTGGCTTATCAAGAGGATTCAATGGCTAAAGAAGACAGTATTGAGATGCAGGGTACCATTCTCGAAACCTTGCCCAATACCATGTTCCGTGTGGAACTGGAAAATGGTCACGTGGTTATCGCTCATATTTCCGGCAAGATGCGCAAAAACTACATCCGTATCCTGACTGGGGACAAAGTAACGGTGGCTCTGACTCCGTACGATCTCTCCAAGGGACGTATTGTTTTCCGCTCTCGCTAAGCCAGGAATTCAGCAAAAAACCCCAGCCTCTCGGTTGGGGTTTTTTGTCATTTCCGGCCTTGCTCACAGTCAGTGAGAGACAGCTTCAACGTTGACCTGAAAATCAAAGCTGAGGCTGTTGTTCACCAGCTCGACCTTCACGATGCCGCCATCGACCAGGGAACCGAACAGGATCTCGTTGGCCAGGGGCTTCTTGAGGTGCTCCTGAATGACCCGGCCCATGGGTCTTGCCCCCATTGCCCTGTCATACCCTTTCTCTGCCAACCAGTGGCGCGCCTCTTCAGACACCTCCAGTGAAACGCCCTTGGCATCCAGCTGAACCTGCAACTCGACGATGAACTTGTCGACCACCTGATGGATCACTCTCATGTCGAGATGGTTGAACCAGATGGTGTGATCGAGCCGGTTGCGGAACTCCGGACTGAACGTCTTGTTGATCACCGCCATGGCATCGTGGCTCATGTCCTGCTGCTGGAAACCGATGGACTTGCGCTGGGTCTCCTGAACCCCTGCGTTGGTGGTCATCACCAGGATCACATTGCGAAAATCTGCCTTGCGCCCGTTGTTGTCCGTCAGGGTACCGTTGTCCATCACCTGCAGCAGCAGGTTGAAGACATCCGGGTGCGCCTTCTCGATCTCGTCAAGCAGCACGACGGAGTGCGGATGCTTGAGGACGGAGTCGGTCAACAGCCCTCCCTGCTCGAATCCCACGTAACCGGGAGGAGCCCCGATCAACCGGGACACGGTATGGCGTTCCATGTATTCCGACATGTCAAATCGCAATACTTCGACCCCGAGCGCCTTGCCCAGTTGCTGGGTCACTTCGGTCTTGCCCACCCCGGTCGGGCCGGCAAACAGGAAGCAGCCCACAGGTCGGCGTTCGTTGCCAAGCCCTGAACGTGACAACCGAATGGCATCGGTCAGCACCTCGATGGCCTTGTCCTGCCCGAACACCACCATCTTGAGATTACGCTCCAGATTCTTCAGCACCTCCTTGTCGGAGGAGGAGACAGATTTCTCGGGAATACGGGCAATCTTGGCAACAATGGCCTCGATTTCCGGCACATTGATCACTTTCTTGCGCTTGCTGACGGGCAAGAGGCGTTGCCCTGCACCCGCTTCGTCGATGACGTCGATGGCCTTGTCAGGCAGATGGCGATCATTGATGTACTTGGCGGAGAGCTCCACCGCCGCCCGGATCGCCTTGACGGTGTAACGCACGCCATGGTGAGACTCATAACGGCTCTTGAGTCCCATCAGAATGCGAGTGGTGTCGTCTACTGTGGGTTCGACGATGTCGATCTTCTGGAAGCGGCGAGCAAGGGCCCTGTCCTTCTCGAAGATCTGGGCATATTCCTGGTAGGTGGTGGAGCCCACGCAGCGCAGCAAACCATTGGAGAGCAGCGGCTTGATGAGGTTGGCCGCATCCAGCTGCCCACCGGAAGCCGCACCAGCGCCAATGATGGTGTGGATCTCGTCGATGAAGAGGATGGCCCCCTCCTGACGTTCGATCTGCTTGAGCAGCACCTTGAGGCGCTTCTCGAAGTCACCACGATACTTGGTGCCCGCCAGCAGGGAGCCCATGTCCAGGGAGTAGATGGTGCTACCCGCAATCACCTCGGGCACATCCCCCTTGACGATACGGTAGGCAAGCCCTTCGGCGATGGCGGTCTTGCCCACGCCGGCTTCCCCGACCAGCAAGGGGTTGTTCTTGCGGCGGCGGCACAATACCTGAATGGTGCGATTGAGCTCCTGATCACGGCCGATGAGCGGATCGATGCGCCCCTCCAGCACCAGCTGGTTGAGGTTGGTGGCAAAGCTTTCTATCTGGGCAGAGGATACCTCGTCATCAGATTCCGCATTGTTGCCACCACTCTCGGGCTTGTTGTCCTTGCGCACCCCGTGAGACAGGAAGTTCACCACATCCAGGCGGCTTATTTCGGCTTTTTTCAGGAAGTAGGCGGCCTGGGACTCTTGTTCGCTGAAGATGGCGACCAGGACATTGGCACCGCTCACCTCGGTATTGCCGGACGACTGGACATGGAAGACGGCACGTTGCAGCACGCGCTGGAAGCCCAGCGTCGGCTGGGTTTCCCTGTCTTCGTCGTCACGGGGGATGAGCGGAGTCGTTTGATTGATGAAGGCGCGGATCTCTTTGCGCATCTGTTCCACATCCGCACCACATGAACTCAGCGCCTCATGGGCTGAGCTGTTATCCAGCAGGGCCAACAACAGGTGCTCGACGGTCATGAATTCGTGGCGCTCGTCACGGGCCAGCTTGAAAGCCTCGTTCAGCGTCTTTTCTAGATCTTTGTTCAACATAGGCACCTCCCCTCAGTACAGCAACAATGCGGTGTCGTTATCGCCATCAAGTCATCAGATTCAAGCCTTTTCCATGGTACATAGCAGTGGATGTTCGTTGTTACGTGAATAGGTGTTGACCTGGACCACTTTGGTCTCGGCAATCTCGGCGGTAAATGTGCCGCAGACTCCCTTACCACTATAATGCACGCTCAGCATCACCTGAGTGGCCTTCTCCAGATCCATACCAAAGAACCTTTGCAGCACCTCCACCACGAACTCCATCGGTGTGTAGTCGTCGTTGTTCAGGACGACCTTGTACATAGGTGGCGGTTGCAGCTTCGTTTTCTCTGCTTCTGCAATCTCTTCATTAGCAAAGAGTTCTTTCTGCTTGCTCATAGTTGCGCTTTGGTACCTCTAGATTACTACCGTGTCGCTCAAGATTGTCAATAGACTTGTTAACCAGATCACATCGGTTGTTAACAACTTCTTGACTCGCTTAAAAGTTGGACTAGATTGGTTACTTGCTAATCGGCGCCCGTCTGCTACGGGGTCATGCCCTAGTTATATAAGGCTGGCGCAGGTTACTCAACGACTTCAGGGTAATCAATAAAAGGATGTAGATGTATGGCAACCGGAACAGTCAAGTGGTTCAACAACGCAAAAGGATTTGGGTTTATCTGTCCGGAAGGCGGTGGTGAAGACATCTTCGCTCACTACTCCACGATTCAAATGGAAGGTTACAAGACCTTGAAAGCAGGTCAGGCAGTCAACTTTGAACTGCAGCAGGGGCCGAAAGGAAATCATGCCTCTGTCATCGTGCCAAACGAAGCACAGAACATCTAAGAGTCAAACTGGATAAATTAAAAAGCGGCATCCCAAGGGATGCCGCTTTTTTATGGACAGGCACGAAGAGGGGAACAAGAAAGGCCAGGCCTTCCTTGTTCCCTGCTGCCGCTACCTCAGCGGGCCAGCAGGATGTTGAGCATGCGGCGCAGCGGCTCGGCGGCGCCCCACAGCAACTGGTCACCCACGGTGAAGGCGGCCAGGTACTCCGGACCCATATTGAGCTTGCGCAGACGACCCACCGGGATGCTGAGGGTGCCAGTAACGGCAGCCGGGGTCAGCTCGCGGGCGGTGATGTCGCGATCGTTGGGGATCACCTTGACCCAGTCGTTGTGGGCGGCCAGCAGGGCTTCGATCTCGGCCAAGGGCACATCTTTTTTCAGCTTGATGGTGAAGGCCTGGCTGTGGCAGCGCAGGGCCCCGATCCGCACGCACAGACCATCCACCGGGATAGCGGCGTTTTCGATACCGAGGATCTTGTTGGTCTCGGCCTGGCCCTTCCACTCTTCACGGCTCTGGCCGTTGTCGAGCTTGGTGTCGATCCAGGGAATGAGGCCACCGGCCAGCGGCACACCGAAATTGTCCACCGGCAGGGTGCCAGAGCGGGTCTTCTCGGTGATCTTGCGCTCGATGTCGAGGATGGCGGAGGCGGGATCCGCCAGCTCCACCGCCACTTCATCCCGCAGCATGCCCATCTGGGTGACCAGCTCGCGCATGTGGCGGGCACCACCACCGGAGGCCGCCTGATAGGTGGCCACGCTCACCCACTCCACCAGATCGGCCTTGAACAGGCCACCCAGGGCCAGCAGCATCAGGCTGACGGTGCAGTTGCCGCCAACGAAGGTCTTGATGCCGTTGTTCAGGGCATCCTCGATGACGTCGCCGTTGACCGGATCCAGGATGATGACCGCGTCCTTCTCCATGCGCAGGGAGGAGGCGGCGTCAATCCAGTAGCCCTGCCAGCCGGCGGCTTTCAGACGCGGATAAACATCCTTGGTGTAGTCGCCGCCCTGGGCGGTGATGATGACGTCCTGTGCGGCCAGCGCCTCGAGATCGAAGGCGTCCTGCAAGGTGCCGGCATCGACACCAAAATTGGGGGCGGCCTCACCGGCCTGGGAGGTGGTGAAGAAGGTGGGTTGAATGCGGGCAAAATCCTTCTCTTCCTGCATCCGGCTCATCAAGACCGAACCCACCATGCCACGCCAACCGACCAAACCTACTTTTTTCATAATGTCCTACCCTGGATAGCTGCTTATAGAAATCGTGTGTGGTACCCGTGACCCCTGCCTTGGCGCCAGCCGTTTACAAGGGATTCACAATATATGAGTTGCAAAAAATGCGTCTGTCCACATTACGGATTGTGACGGCGGGCGCAAGTCGAATTGCGCAATATTCTGTGCCATTCGCTGCAATATCCGTCGGCCTGGCCGACCTGCGGGCAGCCGGTTGGCATCCTGCCTCCAGTTGGGGCATCATTGAGACCGACCGGCAGCCCCGCTGCCCCTCGGGGACGGCCCCGAGGCCTCCTGATACGCAGGGACGACCCTGCTTCCTGCGGAATCTGCCTTATGTCCTGGTTGCTCCTGCTGTTGGCCGGCCTGTTCGAGGTCGCCTGGGCCATCGGCCTCAAATACACCGACGGTTTCAGCCGTCCCCTGCCCACCCTGCTGACCCTGATCGCCATGGGGGTGAGCGTGCTGCTGCTCGCCATGGCGGTCAAACAGCTGCCCCTTGGCACCGCCTATGCGGTCTGGACCGGCATCGGCGCGGTCGGCACCGTGCTGATGGGGATCTGGCTGTTCAACGAACCGGCCACCCTGGCCCGGGTGCTCTGCCTGCTGCTCATCATCGTCGGCATTCTGGGTCTGAAATTCATCGGTTAGGCGCGCTGAAAGGGCCGGGTACACCGGCCCCGACGTGGCAAGCTCCAGGGGGCGATGTCAGCCCGGCGTGTTGCTGTGTTCCTCTGCTTGCTGATGTGTTCGCAGGCGGTGAGTAAAGGCGGGTGGCACAGACGTGGCATGGCGAGCAAGATCCGCCCCATGACCGCCCGGGCGAGCATGGGGTGCCTCCTTTTATCTTTTCGTCTGCTCCTTCAATCACTCCACCAGCGTCTGCTCGATGCGGGCCCCAGGCATCATCTGCATGAGACCGGCAATCAGCCTGTCGCCGGCCTCCCACAAGGCCGTGCGCGGCATCGGCGGCAGACACTCCAGAATGAACCACATCCGGGGGGAAGAGAGGCTCAGGCGAGTGCGGATCCCCTGGCGCCAGTTCCAGCGGCGACAGGTGACGCCGAGATCGTCCCGCCACACCACCTCTCCGGGAGCCGGTGCCTCCTGGGTTGGCAGCCCTTCTTTGAGGGTGTCAAAGCATTCGCTGCCATCGGCAATCACCAGGCGCGGCGTCCCCACATAGGCCGCCAGATCCTCCCCGCCCACGGGAATGGCATACTCGATGCTAATGGCGTTGTAGAGATCCACCACGGGATCGATGGCGGGCAAGACGCCATCGCGCAGCACCCGCTTGCGCAGTGCCTGGGCCGAGCAGGGCGTGCGGGCAGGCTTGGCGCCAAACCCCTTGAACACCTGATCCCAGGCGGCCAGATGTTCAAGGGCCCAGGGGGCCTCGTCGGAGCCAAGGGCCGCACATGCCCGGGCCAGGGCCCGCTCCCCCACCAGGGTGTCAATCACGGGGGCGGCTTCCACCACGATGCTGAGGGCACAAAAGCCCGGCGCCAACCTGGCTATCTCGGGGTCGATACGGGGGATCATCGGGAACATTCAGCACTCCTGGTCAAGGTTCATCAAGACGGGGTGGCGGAACGGGCACGGACGTTCCCCTCTTTTCCTTACCCCGCCAGCGGTTGACGCCATGATAAAGGGCACAGGGACATAATAAAATTTACTTTATCTTAATTATGTTAAGTAAAACTGATGGCCCAACCCTCTTTCCCATGAAAAATCGCCGCCCCGCAGCGCACCGCCCGGCCCCACTACCACACCCCGCCCATCCAATGCAGACCTGGGCAAGCCCACACCATTGCCCTGGCCGCTTTCCCCGTCACTCATGCTATTATCTGCGTCCAAACATGAGCCCATAAAATCAGGACATTGTGATGACCGACCACACTTTTATTCCCGGCAAGGACGCAGCGCTGGAAGACTCCATCGAACGCTTCCAGACCAAGCTGCAAGCCCTGGGGTTTGATATCGAAGAGGCCTCCTGGCTCAACCCCGTGCCCAACATCTGGTCCGTGCACATCCGGGACAAGGAGTGCGCCCTCTGCTTCACCAACGGCAAGGGTGCCAGCAAGAAGGCGGCGCTCGCCTCCGCCCTTGGCGAGTATTTCGAGCGTCTCTCCACCAACTACTTCTTCGCCGACTTCTACTTGGGCGAGCAGGTAGCCAATGGCGACTTCGTCCACTACCCGAACGAGAAGTGGTTCCCCATCGAGGGGGATCAGCTTCCCACTGGTCTGCTCGACTCCTTCACCCGCAAGTTCTACAACCCGGACGGTGAAGTGACCGCCGACATGCTGGTGGACCTGCAATCCGGCAACGAGGAACGCGGCATCGTCGCCCTGCCCTTCGAGCGCCAATCTGATCACCAGACCGTCTACATCCCGATGAACATCGTCGGCAACCTGTATGTTTCCAACGGCATGAGCGCCGGCAACACCCGCACCGAAGCCCGCACCCAGGGGCTGTCGGAGGTGTTCGAGCGCCACGTGAAGAACAAGATCATCGCCGAGGCCATCAGCCTGCCCCAGATCCCGGGCGAGGTCATCGCCCGTTACCCCGGCATCAAGGCGTCCATCGATGCGCTGGAGGCCGAAGGCTTCCCCATCTACAGCTTCGATGCCTCCCTCGGCGGCCGTTATCCGGTCATCTGCGTGGTGCTGCTCAACCCGAGCAACGGCACCTGCTTTGCCTCCTTCGGCGCCCACCCGCGCTTCGAAGTGGCCTTCGAGCGCACCGTCACCGAACTGCTGCAAGGGCGCAGTCTCAAGGATCTGGACGTCTTCGTGCCGCCCTCGTTCGACAACGAGCAGGTGGCGGATCACCACAACCTGGAGACCCACTTCATCGACTCCTCCGGCCTCATCAGCTGGGATCTGTTCAAGGAAGAGTCCGACTTCGAGTTTGCCGACTGGGACTTCCGTGGCACCTCGCAAGAGGAGTTCGACCACCTGATCGGCATCTTCCACGAGCTGGAGCAGCCGGTCTACATCGCCGACTACGAGCACCTGGGTGTCTACGCCTGCCGTATCCTGGTGCCCGGCATGTCCGACATCTATCCGGTGGAAGATCTGCTGCTGGCCAACAACACCATGGGGGCCCACCTGCGGGAGACCATCCTGGCGCTGCCGGCGCTCGAGTGGGACGCGGAGCAGTACATGGCCCTGTTCGACCAGCTGGATGAAGAGGGTCACGACGAGCGCACCCGGGTGCGCGAGCTGCTCGGCATCGCCGCCGCCAAGGGTACTGCCCTGCACACCCTGCGCGTCGGTGAGCTCAAAGCCATGCTGGCGCTGGCCGCTGGCGACCTGGAGAGCGCCCTCGACCTCATCGACTGGACCATGGAGTTCAACCAGTCGGTGTTCCCGGCGGATCGCGCCGCTTACTACCGAGCCCTGCGCGCCTGCGTCGAGCTTTTCCTCGACGAGGAACGCGACCCCGAGCAGTACCGCCCGGTGTTCGCCCGCATGTTCGGGGAAGAGACCCTGGCACAGGCGTGGGCCAACGCCCGCGGCGAGGCGCGCTTCCACGGGTTGGAAGCCGCCGATCTCTCCCTCTCCCAGTTCCCGCTGCACCAGAAGCTGCTGGCCGCTTACGAGAAATTGCAAAAAGCCAAACGAATCCACACCTGGAACTGATATGCTGATATGACGAAGGGGCCCTGAGGGCCCCTTCTGTTTTATGGTCTACGCTTTGGCTGGCCGTGCCACAAAGATGAAATAAAAGACAAAAAATACCTCTTACGGGGTTGTTAATTTGGCACTCATGGTGCAGTGCGGCCGCAAAGATGCCTGGCCGGTACTTTTTTAAGGGTTTCCTTTATAAGTTCTTAAAAATCATAAAATTAATAACAGACTCATTTCTGTTTCACCTGAAACCTGGTGTAAAGAAACGCTTCCGGATGGTGAAAAATCCTGTAGTAAAATTACATTCACAATCTGTAATTCTTGATCGGAGTCAATTTTGGGGATCAGCCCCTTTGTTATGATTTCCACAGGCAAAATATGCAGGTACTGAGAATTGAAAGCAGAATCTCCCTTTGATTGTCTGAAGCCCGAAGCCATCGCCGCCCTGGCCGAAGACATTACCTATGCCAAGGCCACCAAGCCCGCATACAAGGTCATTCCCCTGGCCATCACCGCTGGCGCCTTCATCGCCATCGCCTTCGTCTTCTATATCACCGTCACCACGGGCTCAAGCGGCATGGCCTGGGGCATGTCCAAGCTGGTAGGCGGCATCTGCTTCTCCCTCGGTCTCATCCTCTGCGTCCTGCTTGGCGCCGAACTGTTCACCTCCACTACCCTCACCCTGGTAGCCAAGGCGGCGAATCGCATCAGCTGGGCCCAGCTGCTCAAGAACTGGGGACTGGTCTACTTCGGCAACCTCATCGGCGGTCTCATCATCGTCGGCCTCATCATCATGTCGGCGGAATACACGGCAGCGGATGGTCAGTGGGGTCTGAACGCCATGAAAGTGGCCCAGCACAAGATCCACCACACCTTCTTCGAGGCCGTGGCCCTTGGCATCCTATGCAACCTCATGGTGTGTCTCGCCGTGTGGATGGCCTTCGGCGCTCGCAGCGCCACCGACAAGGTGATGGTGATGCTGCTCCCCGTCGCCATGTTCGTGGCCTCCGGTTTTGAGCACAGCATCGCAAACATGTTTATGATCCCGGTCGGTATCGCCATCCACAGCGTCGCGAGCCCGGAATTCTGGCAGGCCATCGGCCAGGATCCGGCGACCTTTGCCGACCTGACCGTGTCCAACTTCGTCCTGCACAACCTCATCCCTGTCACCATCGGTAATATCATTGGTGGTGGCGTCATGGTTGGGCTGACTTACTGGTTTATCTTCCGTCGCCATCATTAAGGATGGCGGCAGACACATAAATACCTTGAGAGGTAATGAAAATGGCAGAACTTAACGAACAGTTCCAAAAAGCATGGGAAGGCTTCGCAGCCGGTGAATGGCAGACCTCTGTCAACACCCGTGACTTCATCCAGAAGAACTACACCCCGTATGAAGGTGACGAGTCCTTCCTGGCTGGCGCGACCGAAGCCACCACCAAGCTGTGGGACAAGGTCATGGAAGGCATCAAGATCGAGAACCGCACTCACGCGCCGGTCGATTTTGATACCGACCTGCCCTCCACCATTACCGCTCACGATGCCGGCTATATCGACCAGAGCCTGGAGCAAATCGTTGGTCTGCAGACCGACAAGCCGCTCAAGCGCGCCATCATCGCCAACGGCGGTATCAAGATGGTCAAGACCTCTTGCGAAGTGTACGGTCGTCAGCTTGACCCCATGGTCGAGAAGATCTTCACCGAGTACCGCAAGACTCACAACCAGGGCGTGTTCGACGTCTACACCAAAGACATCCTGAACTGCCGCAAGTCCGGCGTCATCACCGGTCTGCCGGATGCCTACGGCCGTGGCCGTATCATCGGTGACTACCGTCGTGTTGCCCTGTACGGTATCGACTTCCTGATGGCCGACAAACTGGCTCAGTTCAAGTCCCTGCAGGCTGACCTGGAAAACGGTGTCAACCTGGAAGCCACCATCCGTCTGCGCGAAGAGATCTCCGAGCAGCACCGTGCCCTGGCCCAGATGAAGGTGATGGCTGCCAAATATGGCTGCGACATCTCCGTACCGGCCAAGACCGCCAAAGAAGCCGTACAGTGGACCTACTTCGCCTACCTGGCGGCGGTCAAGTCCCAGAACGGCGCGGCCATGTCCTTCGGTCGTACCTCCAGCTTCCTGGACATCTACATCGAGCGTGACCTGCAGAAAGGCCTGATCACCGAGCAAGAAGCCCAGGAGCTGATGGACCACATGGTCATGAAGCTGCGCATGGTTCGCTTCCTGCGTACCCCGGAATACGATTCACTGTTCTCCGGCGACCCGATGTGGGCGACCGAGACCCTGGCTGGTATGGGCGTTGATGGCCGTACCCTGGTCACCAAGAACAGCTTCCGTATGCTGAACACCCTGTACACCATGGGCCCGTCCCCTGAGCCGAACTTGACCATCCTGTGGTCCGAGAAGCTGCCGGTCGGTTTCAAGAAGTACTGCGCCAAGGTATCCATCGAGACCTCTTCCGTTCAGTACGAGAACGACGACCTGATGCGTCCGGACTTCAACAACGATGACTACGCCATCGCTTGCTGTGTGTCCCCGATGATCGTCGGCAAACAGATGCAGTTCTTCGGTGCCCGTGCCAACCTGGCCAAGACCATGCTGTATGCAATCAACGGCGGTATGGACGAGAAGCTCAAGATCCAGGTCGGTCCGAAGACCGAAATGGTCACCTCCGAGTACCTCGATTACAACGACGTGATGGACAGACTGGATCACTTCATGGACTGGCTGGCCAAGCAGTATGTCGCCGCCCTGAACATCATCCACTACATGCACGACAAGTACAGCTACGAAGCCTCCCTGATGGCGCTGCACGACCGTGACGTCTATCGCACCATGGCCTGTGGTATCGCCGGTCTGTCCGTAGCCGCTGACTCCCTGTCTGCCATCAAGTACGCCAAGGTCAAGCCGGTACGTGATGCCGATGGCGTCTCCATCGACTTCGAAATCGAAGGCGAGTACCCGCAGTTCGGCAACAACGACGCTCGCGTCGATGACATCGCCTGCGACCTGGTCGAGCGCTTCATGAAGAAGATTCAGAAGCTCAACACCTACCGCGGTGCCGTGGCTACCCAGTCCGTGCTGACCATCACCTCCAACGTGGTGTACGGCAAGAAGACCGGTAACACCCCGGATGGTCGTCGCGCCGGTGCGCCGTTCGGCCCGGGTGCCAACCCGATGCACGGTCGTGATCAGAAGGGTGCCGTTGCTTCCCTGACGTCCGTTGCCAAGCTGCCGTTCGCCTACGCCAAAGATGGTATCTCCTATACCTTCTCCATCGTGCCGAATGCCCTGGGCAAAGACATGGAAGCCCAGAAAGCCAACCTGGCCGGCCTGATGGATGGTTACTTCCACCACGAAGCCAACCTGGAAGGTGGTCAGCACCTGAACGTCAACGTGATGAACCGTGAAATGCTGCTGGACGCCATGGAAAACCCGGAGAAATATCCGCAGTTGACCATCCGCGTATCCGGTTATGCCGTTCGCTTCAACTCCTTGACCAAGGAGCAACAGCAAGACGTCATCACCCGTACCTTCACCGCCTCTCTGTAATCGCTTATTGATAAGCAAGAGCTGCAGTGAATCAAAACCGGCGCCAAGGCGCCGGTTTTTTTATGTCTGATAGTCAGGGGACATCGGCCTGAACCTGCCGGCAAGGCCGGCTCTCCCCTCCTCTCATCCCGCCTTGTTCAGGGCCGCTCACCCGCAGTCAGACGGCGATTGATATCGGCGATGACCGGGGCGATATCCGCCAGGGTGTCGATGATGTAGTGCGCCCCCGCCGCCCGCAGTTTGGCCTCGGCCGGTGCGCGCCGGGCGGCGATCTCCGCCTCGCTCATGGCGGCAAACTCTTCCCAGGTGGCGCCAAACTCGTTGCCGGAGACCGACAATCCCACCGTCCACATGCCAGCGTTCAACCCTTCGCTGATGCCGGGTACGGCGTCATCCACCTTGATGCAGCGATGCACCGCGCTCACTCCCAGCTCAATCACGTTGGCCAGCGCCATCCAGGGGCCGGGGCGACCACCGGCTTTGAGGTCATCGGTGGCGACCCAGTGATCCGGCCGATAGCCGTGATCGGCCGCAGCAGGTACCAACGCCTCCATCACCGGACGGGGGTAACCGGAGCAGGAGCCGATACGCAGCCCTTGTGCGCGTAGCCCATCCAGCACCGGCAACACGCCGGGGATGGGGTCGGCGAAGCGGGTCACCGCGGCAATCTGCAGCGGCATAAAGGTGTGATAGAGGTGGTCCACCTCGGCGTGGCTCATGGGGTGGCCAAAGCGGGCCTGCCAGCGCGCATCCACCGAAGGCAGACGGCCCAGCGCGGCGATATGATCCCACTTGCCAAGGCCCATGGGCTGGCGTGCTTCGTCCAGGGTCACGGGGAAGTCATAGGCGCGGGCAAAGGCCTCGACGAAGATGGAGGTGGGGGCGAAGGAGCCGAAATCGACGACGGTGCCAGCCCAGTCGAGGATCAGCGCCTCCACGTCGAAGGTCGGGTGGATGGCAGTCTGCAAGTCAGTCATGGTGGTGTTCCTGTTTCGGTGAAAGTGCGATCTCGCCATGGGCGCGATCGAGAATGGTGATGGCGCGCACCAGATCGGCGCGGGCGATATTGAGTGGGGGCGAGAGCTGGATGACATTGCCCTGGGAGACCTTGAAGCTGAGTCCCAGTTCCAGACAGCGATAGAGCAGCCGCTCGGCGGCCTGGCTGTTGCGGGTGCGACTCTGATGATCGACCACCAGATCGAGCGCCCAAAGCAAACCAATACCGCGCACCTGCCCGATCAGCGGGTGACGCTCAGCCAACTTGCCAAGCTCGGCCGCCATAAAACGGCCATCCTCCCGCACCTTGGCCAGCAACCCCTCTTCACGGATGGTACTGATGGTGGCGAGGGCCGCCGCGCAGCCGATGGGGCTCTTCTCGTGGGTGTAGTGACCGAGCGAAATAGCTGCGGCCTGATTGAAACGGTCGCGGGTGATGAGCGCGGCAAACGGCACCACCCCGCCCCCCAACCCCTTGCCCAGGCAGATGATGTCAGGCTCGATGCCGAACTCCTCGAAGCTGAACCAATGGCCGGTGCGCCCTAGGGCGTTGGGGATCTCGTCGACGATCAACAGCACCTTGTGGCGATCGCAGATCTCCCGCACCCGCTGCCAGTAGGCCTTCGAGGGCACTTGCACATCGGTGTTGCGGATCGGCTCGGCGATAAAGGCGCCAATACCCCCCTCCTTCTCGATGACGTACTCCAGATAATCGGCGTAGTGCAGGTCATCCCCTTCCCCGCGATACCAGACACCGCGATAGCGGGTGGGCGGCGGGATGCGCTCCACGCCGGCCATCAGCGGGCCCATACCAGCGCGAAAACAGGCCTCGCCGCCGACCGAGATGGCATCGAGGGAGGCGCCGTGAAAGGCATCCCAGAGGGATACCACCTTGCTGTTGCCGGTGATGAAGCGGGCAAGCTTCAGGGCAATCCCCACCACCTCGCTGCCACCGGGGGCGAACAGCACCCGGTTGAGATCGCCGGGAGCCAGTTCGGCCAGGGTGCGGGCGCAGTCGATGGCAACCTGATGGGTGTAGCGGCGGGGTGCGAACGGCAGATCGGCGAGTTGCTGCTGCACCGCGGCCACCACGTCAGGATGACCGTGGCCCAGCTGATGGACGCTGTTGCCGTGAAAATCGAGATAACGCTTGCCTGATACGCTGGTCAGCCAGCTCCCCTGCGCGCGCTCAAGCAGATCCAGACAGGGGGTGGAGAGGGCCTGATGGAGGAAATAGCGGCTATCCTCCGCCAATCCGGCACGTACATCTTCGCTCTGGCCAGCCCACCAGCGCGCCCGCCCCTCGCCGAGGTTGATATCCCCTTCGCTGTCGGCGCGGCCGCTGCCGTGCAGCTTATCGTCATGTAAATCTCGGCCACGCAGATCACGCCCCTGAGCCAGCATGCTGGTCATCACGCAGCCCCCTGCCAGTAGCAGGCGTTGGCCATGGCGGCGAGCAGATCCCGCACCCGCTCTGGGGTCACGTCGCCGATATTGCCGATGCGGAAGCAATCGGCTTGGGAGACCTTGCCCGGATAGATGACAAAGCCCTGCGCCTTGAGCCGCTGGTAGAAGTCGGCGAAGCGGTAGTCAGGGTGGGTCGGAGAGTAGAAGGCGGTGATGATGGGGGATTGCCATTTTTCTGGCAGCAGCGGCGCAAAGCCGAGCTCAGCCATCCCCGCCACCAGGGTGCGCTGGTTCTCGCTGTAGCGCCGATGGCGGGCGGCAATGCCCCCCTCTTCATCCAGCTCGCGCAGCGCCTGAGCAAAGGCGAGTACGGTATGGGTGGGCGAGGTAAAGCGCCACTTGCCCCCCTGCAGCTCCATGGTCTGCCACTGGGCATGCAGGTCGAGGGAGACAGATCGGGCGCGACCGGCGCAGGCCGTGAGCGCCACGCGGCGGGCGATGACGAAGCCAAAGCCCGGTACCCCCTGAATGCATTTGTTGGCCGAACTGATGAGAAACTCGATGCCAAGGCGCCCCATGTCGATGGGGATACCGCCAAAGCTGCTCATGGCATCGACGATAAGGCGAATGCCGCGGCGCTGGCAGAGCGCAGCCACCTCCTCAAGCGGGTTGAGCATGCCGGTGGTGGTCTCGCAGTGCACCATGGCCAGATGGGTGATCTCGGGGTGGCGCGCCAGCATCGCCACGATGGCGGCTGGTTCCGGGTGGGTGGTCTCGCCGCAGTCGAGCTCATAGTGGCGCAGGCCAAGACAGCGGGCCATCTCCCCCATGCGGGCACCGTAGGCACCGTTGTTGATGATCAGCAGACACTCATCGCTACCTATCGCCGAGCCCAGCACGCTCTCCACCACATAGCTGCCACTCCCTTGCAGCAGCACGGCGCTGTAGTCACTTTCATATTCCGGGCCAGTTGCAAGCCGCACCAGCTCGCGGCGGATGGGCTCCACCACCCCCTGGTTGTAGTCCGCATCCCAGGTACAGCTGTCTTGCAGCATGGCGGCGCGTACAGTCGCGGTGGTCGAGAGGGGGCCCGGGGTCAGCAGCAGGTAATCGACGGCGGCGGGGGCCGCAGGAATATGGGTCATGACTTCGCTCCTTTTGGTATATACCAGAATGAGCACATTGTGGGTAACTGCCCCGCCAAGGTCAAAGGGGTGGGGCTACGTGCAACAAAAAATTCATTTTCAGCGCCGGGATCGCGATAATCTAGGAAGCCTGAACAACAGGGGCGATGCTGGTATCTACCAACGCATGTTGATGTCGCCGTTTAACCACCGGGCAGATGACCAATCCTGTGCCCAGCCCATTGCCCAACTCATTGCACAACTGATTGCAAAACCAGGGATTTTCATGAGCAAACCCCAATACCTGCAGATCAAGGATGCCCTCGCCAACCAGATCCTGGCGGGGGGCCTGGCCCCCAACGACAAGCTCCCCTCCGAGCGGCTGCTGGGGGAACTCTATGGCACCACAAGGGTCACCATCCGCGAGGCACTGGTGCAGCTGGAGGCAAACGGCCTTATCTATCGGGAGGATCGCCGCGGCTGGTTCGTCACCCCGCCGCGCTTTCGCTTGAACCCCAGACGCACCTCCAACTTTCACCAGATAGTGCGGGAGCAAGGGGGCAAGCCGCGCACCGAGTTGCTGGAGAAAAGCCGCCAGGCAGTGCCGCCCGCGTTGATGGCGCAGTTGCAGCTCAAGCCGTTCGACAGCCTGTTTCTGCTAAAACGGCTGCGCTACGCCAACGGGCGCGCCATCTGCTACTGCGAGAACCATTGCCTGCCTGAGCGGGTGCCCGGCCTTCTGGAGCTGGATCTTGCCGGCAGCCTGACCGAGATCTATCAGGCCCATTACGATCTCCACTACGCCCGCATGCAGGTGCGCTTCTTCCCCACCGCCCTGCCAGACGAGGTGGCCAAGGCGCTGGGGGCTACCGCCGGTCTGCCCGCCCTGCGCCTCGAGCGACTCAACTTCGATCAGCACGGCCGGGTGCTCGACTTCGATCTGGAGTACTGGCGCCACGACAGTTTGGAGATCGAGGTGGATACCCAGGATTAGTCACAGACAAATCAGGAACGGCAAAACGTCACGGGGCTGTCACGGTCACGTCATAAAGATCCCCTAGCCTCTCTCTCGACCAATCTGGTTTATACCAAACCAATTTAACTGGAGAAGAGGATGAAACAGGGAACCCATCTGCTGGCCGCCGCCGTGCTGGCTGCCATGACCGCCCCGGCACTGGCCGCGACCGACCTCACCGTCTACACCGCCTTCGAACCGGAGCAGCTCAACGAGCTGAAAACCGCGTTCGAGCGCCAGCATCCGGATATCAACATCAAGTGGGTGCGTGACTCCACCGGCGTGGTCACCGCCCGCTTGCTGGCAGAAAAAGCCCAGCCCAAAGCGGATGTGGTATGGGGACTGGCGGCGACCAGCCTGATGCAGCTCGATCAGCAGCAGATGCTCAATGCCTATGCACCGAAAGGGCTGGACAAGCTCGACAGCCGCTTTCGCGACAGCAAGGCCGAGCCGCACTGGATCGGTCTGGACGCCTTCTTCAGCGCCATCTGCTTCAACAAGGTAGAGGCGGAAAAGCAGGGGATCCCGGCGCCCACCAGCTGGGCCGACCTCACCAAGCCCATCTACAAGGGCAAGGTGATCATGCCCAACCCCAGCTCCTCCGGCACCGGTTACCTGAGCGTCGCTGGTTGGCTGCAGACCATGGGTGAGAAGCAGGGCTGGCAATTCATGAACGGCCTGCACCAGAACATCGACCGTTACACCCACTCGGGCTCCGCCCCCTGCAAGCTGGCCGCCAGCGGCGAGACGGTGATCGGCATCTCCTTCGACTTCCCGGCCACCAGCCTCAAGGCCAAGGGGGCCCCCATCGAGGTGGTGTTCCCGAAAGAGGGGTCGGGCTGGGATATGGAAGCCGCCGCCATCATCAAGGGCACCCCCAAGCTGGAAGCCGCCAAACAGCTGCTCGACTTTGCCGCCACCGAACAGGCCAACGCCCTCTACAACAAGTCGTTCGCCGTGGTCGCCATCCCCGATGTAGCCCAACCGAGAGCGGGCTATCCGGCTGATATCAAAGGCCAGATGATCGACAACGACTTTAGCTGGGCAGCCCGCGAGCGTAACGCCATCCTGGCCCAGTGGAGTGCCAGCTTCGACGGCAAGACCGAAGCCAAGCAGTAAGCGTGAAGGGCGGCGGTTTGTTCACGCCCCACACACAGCCACCAATAAACTGCCAGTCGAAGGCCAACAGCTGTTGGCCTTCGCTTTTTGGTTTTCACTTCCCGAGTGTGTATTGCCTTCAATTAGCGACGCTTCGCCCATCCACACAGGGCCCAACTACTTGCTGGCGACCCGATGTCATTTGACTGTCATCAAGCGGTCATCCCCCGATCACCTGACCGTCACACTTCACCTGCAAACTGGTATATACCAAATCAGTAGCGAGTCGAACCATGACCCAGCCCTATCTGGACATTCAACATCTCAACAAGCAGTTCGGTGCTTTTCAGGCCCTCAAGGGGATCTCTTTGACCATTGAGCCGGGGGAGTTTATCTGCTTTCTCGGCCCCTCCGGCTGCGGCAAAACAACCTTGCTCAGAGCCATCGCCGGGCTGGATCTGCCGGACAGCGGCGAGATCTGGCAAGGGGGGCGCAATATCTCCCGCCTGCCGCCCCAGGAGCGCGATTTTGGCATCGTGTTTCAGTCCTATGCTCTCTTCCCCAACCTGACGGTGGCCCAGAACATCGCCTTCGGCCTTGAGAATCAGGGGTTGGCGCGGGATCTCATCAAGGAGCGGGTCGATCACTGGCTGGGGCTGGTGGATCTCACTGCCCAGTCCCACAAATACCCGAGCCAGATCTCCGGCGGCCAGCAGCAGCGGGTGGCGCTGGCCCGGGCGCTCGCCCTCTCCCCCGGTCTGTTGTTGCTGGACGAACCGCTCAGCGCACTGGATGCGCTGGTGCGCACCCACCTTCGCAGCGAGATCCGCGCCCTGCAGCAGCGCCTTGGCATCACCACCATCATGGTGACCCACGATCAGGAAGAGGCGCTGACCATGGCCGACCGCATCGTGGTGATGGAGGGCGGCCACATCGTACAGGTGGGCACTCCGCAGGAGATCTACCACCAGCCTGCCAGCCGTTTCGTGGCAAGCTTTGTCGGTACCATGAACTTCCTCGAGACCCTGGTGCTCGGCCCCAATCAGGTGCGCCTCAACGAACAACCGCTGACACTTGCCAACCAGGCCGCTGCCGGCAGCAAATTGCAGGTGGCGATCCGCCCCGAGGCAATCACCCTGAGTGCGCCGAGCGAGCCGTATCTTGGCCAACATGGCGTTGAAGCAACCATCGATCAGGTGGAGTTTCTCGGCGCCGCCCAGCGCCTAATCTGCACCGCCGACACCTATCTGGGCCCGCAGCAAATTCTGGTGGAGCGCCCGACCCACGAGCTGCCCCACCACGAACAGGGTGGCTGGCGCAGCGGCATGCGCTGCTCGCTGCACTGGCCCGCCGGGGCGATGCAGCTGTTTGAAGGAGATCGCCCATGACAGCCCCCTTCGCGACCTCCTCCCTGTTGCCGCCAGCGACAGCCCGCAAAGACTCTCGCTGGCAGCGGCTCTGTCGCGGCTGGAGCCGGGATCAGCTGCTGCAACTGATCCTGCTGGTGCTCGGCATCGCCCTGCTCACCGGCGGCTTGCTGCTGCCGCTGCTCACCATGCTGCAAAAGAGTCTGCAGGATGAGAACGGCCTCTGGATAGGCCTTGCCAACTTCAGCGCCTACTTCGACTCCCCTCATCTGGGGCGCACCATTGGCAACACCCTCTGGCTCGGGGTGCTGATCACCGCACTGGTGGTGACCATCGCCTTTGGCTACGCCTACGCCCTCACCCGTACCTGCATGCCGGGCAAGGGGCTGTTTCGCCTCATCGGTTTGATCCCGCTCCTGATGCCCTCCCTGTTGCCCGCCATCAGTCTGGTCTACTGGTTTGGCAATCAGGGGGTCGCCAAGGGGCTGCTCGGCGGCGAGAGCATCTACGGCCCCATCGGCATCGTCATCGGTCTGGGCTTCTGGTGTTTTCCCCACGCTCTGATGATCCTGATCACGGCGCTCGGTCAGAGCGACGCCCGCCTCTATGAAGCCTCCCGGGTGCTGGGCAGCAGCGGCTGGCGCACCTTTGTCACCGTCACCCTGCCTACCGCCCGTTATGGCCTGCTGAGCGCAGCCATCGCGGTCTTCACCCTCACCATCTGCGACTTCGGGGTGGCCAAGGTGATTGGCGGCCAGTACAGCGTGCTGGCTACCGACATCTACCGGCAGGTGATCGGGATGCAGAACTTCTCACTGGGCGCCGTTGCCAGCGTCACCCTGCTGCTGCCGGCACTGTTGAGCTTTGCCCTGGAGCACAGAGTGCGCAGCAAGATGCAGGAGCAGAGCAGCACCAAGGCGGTGCCCTATCAACCCAAGCCCCATCGGCTGCGGGATCTGCTGGCGCTCGGCTGGTGTACCCTCTGGGCCCTGCTGTTTCTGGCGCTGGTGGGGATGGCGGTTTACGGCTCCCTGGTGCAGTTCTGGCCCTATAACCTCGGGCTGACGCTGGATCACTACGCCTTTGACAGCAACAGCGTCTATGGCTGGCAGCCCTTTACCAACACCTTGCAGCTGGGCCTCTATACCGCGCTTATCGGCACCGTGCTGGTGATGGTGCTGGCCTGGGCGCAGGAGAAGGGGCGCCACTTTGCGCCGCTGCGCCAATTGCTACATCTGCTTGCCATGCTGTCGCTGGCGGTGCCCGGCATGGTGCTGGGGCTCGGCTACATCTTCTTTTTCAACGGCAATCCGCTGTTTGGCACTTTCTATGGCACCCTGCCGCTGATGGTGCTCTCCTGCGTCATCCACTACTACACCGTGGGCCATATGACGGCGCTGACCAGCCTCAAGCAGTTGCCCAAGGAGCTGGAGCTGGTGGCCATCTCATTGCGCATTCCGCTCTGGAAGGCGTTCTGGCGAGTCACCCTGCCCGCCTCCCTGCCGGCACTGCTGGAGATCTTCATTTACCTGTTCGTCAACGCCATGACCACCACCTCGGCGGTGATCTTCCTCTACTCGAGCGACAGCGTGCTCGCCTCCATCGCCGTACTCAATATGGAGGATTCCGGCGATACCGCCGCGGCCGCCGCCATGGCCACCCTGATCCTGCTGGCCGCCGCCACCGTCAAGCTGCTCCAGCTCTTTTTGAGCCGCGCCTTGCTGGATCGCACCCAGCGCTGGCGCCACCCATAACCTTATCGAGGAGTCATCATGTCCACTCTCCCCTTCTGGCTGGCCGAGGCGCTCGCCGCCGAACAGCCCGCGCCCCCCATCCCCCTGGTCGGCCACCACGAGGCCGATGTCTGCATCGTCGGTGGCGGCTTTACCGGGCTGTGGAGCGCCATCGCCCTTAAACAGGCCGAGCCACACTTGCGCATCATGGTGCTGGAAAAAGATCGCTGCGGCAGCGGCGCCTCCGGGCGCAACGGCGGCTGCCTGCTCACCTGGTCGGCCAAGTATTTGACGTTAAAGCGCCTCTTTGGCGAAGAGCAGGCCGCCTGGCTGGTACAAAGATCCGAGCAGGCGGTGCACGAGATCGCCCGCTTCTGCGAAACACACAACATAGAGGCAGAGTTGAGGGTCGAGGGCACCTGCTACACCGCCACCAGCGAGGCCCAGCGCGGCCTGATGGAGCCGGTATTGCAGGAACTCAAGCGAGCCGACCTTAACCAGTGGCAGGCGATTGCGGAGGGTGAACTGGCGAGCCAGAGCGGCTCCCACGTTCATCTGGAGGGGCTCTACAGCCCCCACGCGGGCTCGGTGCAACCGGCACTGCTGGTGCGCGGCCTGCTGCGGGTGGCGCAGGAGCTGGGGGTCGAGGTCTATGAGCACTCTCCCATGCAGCGCCTTGAGGCGGGCCAGCCAGCGCGGGTGCAAACACCGCAAGGTGAGGTGCGTGCCCGCAAGGTGGTGCTGGCCCTCAACAGCGCCATGGTGCAGCACTTTCGCGAGTTTCGCCGCAGCATAGTGCTGGTCTCCTCCGATATGGTGATAACCGACCCCGCGCCGGATGCCCTGGCCGCCCAGCAGCTTGCGCACGGCCGCTCCGTGGTGGATGGCCGCACCTTTGTCCATTACTACCGTTCCACCCCGCAAGGGCGGCTGATGCTGGGCAAGGGGGGCAACACCTTCGCCTTTGCCAACCGCCATCTGGCCGAGTTCGATGCGCCGAGCCGTTATCTTGCCCCCCTCACCCGCACCCTGCGCCGCTTCTTTCCGGCGCTCAAAGAGGTGCCCATCGCCGCCAGCTGGTGCGGCGCCTCCGACCGCTCGGTAGATGGCCTCCCCTTCTTCGGCCACTGGCGAGGGCTGCCCAATATCGTCTATGGCCTCGGCTATTCCGGCAACGGGGTGGCCCAGAGTTGGATGGGCGGTCAAGTACTGGCGGCGTTGGTACGCGATGAAGTACGGGAAGCGGACAAGCCGTGGCGCGAATGCGCCCTGGTCAGCGGCCCGCGTGGCTACTTCCCGCCAGAGCCATTCCGCTGGCTGGGTGCAATGGCGGTACGCAATGCCATCCTGCGCAAAGAGCAGGCGGAAGATGAGAACCGCCCGGTGGCCTGGTATGACAAACAGCTGGCCAAACTTGCCGATGCCGCTGGCAAGGCGGACAAATAGGCGCCTTCGTCCAGCGCTTAGGAAGGAGCCAGAAAGCCGAAGGGGCAGGAGAGTGATGACTCCCCTGCCCCTTCGCAGTTGGTACGGCTCGCGGCTGGTCCGACAGGCAGGCCTGGCGTTAGCTCGCCCAGGTGATGATATGGTCGGCCCAATCGCCGGCATGTACCTCATGGATCACCTTGCCACGCACCGACTGGCCGGCCTGGTGCATGGCGCTGCGGCTGCCGGTGATAAGCGGATGCCACTCTGGCAGGTTCTGCCCCTCCGCCAGCAGGCGATAGGCGCAGGTGGAGGGCAGCCAGTTGAACTCGGCAATCTTGTCGTGGGTGATCTGCAGGCAGTCCGGCTCTTTTTTAAAGCGGTTGTCGTAGTCGGAGCACTGGCAAGTCTTGGTATTGAGCAGGTTGCAGGCCACGTTGGTGAACACCAGCTCGTCGGTGTCCTCATCGATCAGCTTGTTCAGGCAGCACTTGCCGCAGCCGTCGCACAGGGACTCCCACTCCGTCATGGTCATCTGTTGCAGGCTTTTTACCTGCCAAAAGGGGGCGTTCTGCACGGGTTCACTCTGCTGCATAAAAATGGGCTCACTCAATACACTGACAAGCGCGTGGTTATACGCCCTATGGCCCGATTTTTCAAGGTTGGGGTAACTAGAGATAAGCTGGGCTTTGCGACGCTTTGTACCAACCTACCCCACTGTAGATAGTGGCGGAGCCGACAAAGCCCAAGATAAAATATTCTATTAAATAGCCGAGTCTGTGTTCGCAACACCAAATGGAATATGCACAGATGGTAAAATAGATGATGACTGCAAATGCAACCGTTGGTCATCGAAAAACATGTGTGGCCTTAATACATTTAATACTTTTGATTTTTCTACACCCCCCATAAAGAATGCCTCATTTACAGAAATCCCCCAAGACCGCATGGTATTGATAACTCGTTTATGAGAAGGGGCATTTCTCGCCGTCACAATCGATACTTTAAGCATAGGTAAATAACTTGAATCTTCTTTTTTCTTATCAGATTCAAGTTTTTGTATGTCAGATATACGCTGCAGAAAATTTTTAAGAGGGCCAGGATTATGTGGCACATCAACCAGCTCGGATTCATGAGAGTGAAAATCAGCTAATTGCCCTGAGCTTTTATAAACCCCCTCAGCTTCATCATCCGCAATAACTCCATCAAAGTCGAATGCAATCCTGAGCTCTAGGTCTTCAGTATCATCTTTGATATCACCACTCAAAATTTGACCTGCTGGATAACCTGCAAGCACAGCTTGTCGAACATCTTGATAATTAGCGGATAAAAACAATTCTATATCAAATGCAGGTATGTATATGTAAGGTGATTTACCTTGTAGGAACACCGCTCTAGTTATACCAAGCCCATAATGCTCAATCGAGTTCATTACTCTAAGCCCGGTGTCTGAATCATTTCGAGAAAGTAAGATAACCTCAACTAAAGGATCTTGTGGACATAACGTATTCAGCTTAAGCAAGCGGCGCACAAAAGGAAATGCAACACCTTTGTGCAATGGTTCATCTTGCTTCTCCCGTTGATACTCTCTGTAAGACTCCTCCCCCTTCGTCCTAAATATTTCATCAGAATCTTGGAGATCAAACAGAGCACTAGAAGATAAGCCAACAACTAATCTTTTTGTTAAATCATATGGCACGTTTCACCTTCCTACTTTTTAATTGATGTAATGCTGATCTGATATCATCAATCTTGCATTGATGCTTGACTTGAATCAAGCCAAGATGATTGGCTGCAGCTAGGTGGTTATAAAACTTTTTAATGAAAAAAGCCGCCCATTGGGCGGCTTTTTTATCAGAGATAACAGGCTAACTTACCAGCCGGTCACTTCACGCAGGGCCTTGCCGATATCGGCGAGCGACCGCACGGTTTTCACGCCGGCATCTTCCAGGGCGGCAAATTTCTCGGCCGCGGTGCCTTTACCACCGGCGATGATGGCGCCCGCATGACCCATGCGCTTGCCAGCCGGGGCAGTCACACCCGCGATGTAGGAGACCACCGGCTTGGTGACGTGGGCCTTGATGTAGGCTGCCGCGTCTTCCTCGGCGTTGCCGCCGATCTCGCCGATCATCACGATCGCTTCGGTCTGCGGGTCATTCTGGAACATCTCGAGGATGTCGATGAAGTTGGAACCCGGGATGGGGTCGCCACCGATGCCGACGCAGGTGGACTGGCCGAATCCCTCATCCGTGGTCTGCTTGACCGCTTCATAGGTCAGGGTGCCGGAGCGGGAGACGATGCCCACCTTGCCCGGCTTGTGGATGTGGCCGGGCATGATGCCAATCTTGCACTCACCCGGGGTGATGACACCCGGGCAGTTCGGGCCGATCATCCGCACGCCGGTTTCCTGCAGCTTCACCTTGACGTCCAGCATGTCCAGGGTCGGGATGCCTTCGGTGATGGTGACGATGAGCTTGATGCCGGCATCGATGGCTTCCAGGATGGCGTCCTTGCAGAACGGGGCCGGGACATAGATGACGGAGGCGGTGGCGCCGGTGGCTTCCACGGCGTCACGGACGGTGTTGAACACCGGCAGGCCGAGGTGAGTGGTGCCACCCTTGCCCGGGGAGACGCCGCCGACCATCTGGGTACCGTAGGCAATCGCCTGTTCGGAGTGGAAGGTACCCTGACCGCCGGTAAAGCCCTGGCAGATCACCTTGGTGTCTTTGTTGATCAGAACGCTCATTATTTGGCCTCCGCTGCTTTTACCACTTGTTGAGCTGCGTCAGTCAGACTCGTTGCGGCGATGATATTGAGGCCGCTTTCGGCCAGTTTCTGGGCACCCAGGTCGGCGTTGTTGCCTTCCAGACGCACCACCACGGGCACTTTCACCCCCACTTCCTTGACGGCGCCGATGATGCCTTCCGCGATCATGTCGCAGCGCACGATGCCGCCAAAGATGTTGACCAGCACGGCTTGTACCTTGCTGTCGGAGAGGATGATCTTGAAGGCCTCGGTCACGCGCTCCTTGGTGGCGCCGCCGCCGACGTCCAGGAAGTTGGCCGGGGAACCGCCGTGCAGGTTGACGATGTCCATGGTGCCCATGGCCAGGCCCGCGCCGTTGACCATGCAGCCGATGTTGCCATCGAGCGCCACATAGTTCAGCTCCCACTGGGCGGCGTGCGCTTCGCGGGGGTCATCCTGGGACGGGTCGTGCATCTCGCGCAGCTTGGGCTGACGGTACAGGGCGTTGGCGTCGATGTTGATCTTGCCGTCGAGGCAGTGCAGGTTGCCCTTGTCGGTGATGACCAGGGGGTTGATCTCCAGCAGGGCGAAATCGCAGTCCAGGAACATCTGGCCCAGGCCCATGAAGATCTTGGTGAACTGCTTGATCTGATCGCCGACCAGACCCAGCTTGAAGGCCAGCTCGCGGGCCTGATAAGGCTGCGGGCCTACCAGGGGATCGATGGCAGCCTTGTGAATGAGTTCCGGGGTTTCGTGGGCGACTTTCTCAATCTCCACACCACCTTCGGTGGAAGCCATGAAGACCACGCGGCGAGAGCCACGGTCGACCACGGCGCCCAGGTACAGTTCCTTGGCGATGTCGGTGCAGGACTCCACCAGGATCTTGGTAACCGGCTGACCATTGGCGTCAGTCTGATAGGTCACCAGGTTCTTGCCGAGCCAGTTCTGGGCGAAGGCGCGGATCTCGTCCTTGCTCTTGGCCAGCTTGACGCCGCCCGCCTTGCCGCGGCCACCGGCGTGGACCTGGCACTTGACGACCCAGGTGTTGCCGCCAATCTTGTCGGCCGCTTCGGCCGCTTCCTGCGGGGTAGCACAGGCATAACCTTCGGAGACCGGCAGGCCATACTCGGCAAACAGCTGTTTTGCCTGATATTCATGCAGATTCATAGATGCTCTATCCGTGTTGTAGGTATTTCCGTCCGGGGCTCGTGTTTCTCAATCCCCTGTGAATGGGGGCCTGGGCGGCCCCTCGTTATCTTTCAGTCACGCTTGCTCAGACATCCAGCAGCAGACGGGTCGGGTCTTCCAGCAGCTCCTTGATGGAGACCAGGAAGCCCACCGACTCGCGGCCGTCGATGATGCGGTGATCGTAGGAGAGCGCCAGGTACATCATCGGCAGGATCTCGACCTTGCCGTCGACGGCCATGGGGCGGTCCTGGATCTTGTGCATGCCCAGAATGGCGCTCTGGGGCGGGTTGATGATCGGGGTGGACATCAGGGAGCCGAACACGCCACCGTTGGTGATGGTGAAGTTGCCGCCGGTCAGTTCATCCACGGTCAGCTTGCCGTCACGGCCCTTGCTGGCCAGATCTTTGATGGCCTTCTCGATGTCGGCCAGGCTCATGTTGTCGCAGTCACGCAGCACCGGGGTCACCAGACCACGGGGGGTGGAGACGGCGATGCTGACGTCGAAGTAGTTGTGGTAGACGATGTCGTCACCGTCCAGCGCCGCGTTCACTTCCGGGTAGCGCTTGAGGGATTCCACCACCGCCTTCACGTAGAAGGACATGAAGCCGAGCTTGATGCCGTGCTTCTTCTCGAAGATCTCGCCGTACTGCTTGCGCAGCTTCATGATGGGCGCCATGTTGATCTCGTTGAAGGTGGTCAGCATGGCGGTGGTGTTCTTGGCCTCCAGCAGACGCTCGGCGATGCGCTTGCGCAGACGGGTCATGGGCACACGCTTCTCGGTGCGACCGGCCAGCGGGGCAACCGGTGCGGCAGCCACGGGAGCGGCAGCCACGGGAGCGGCAGCAGTCGGCGCAGCCACAGGAGCCTTGCCCAGATTCTTGATGAAGGCTTCCACGTCTTCCTTGGTGACACGACCACCCTTGCCGGTGCCGGTCAGCTTGGCGACGTCGATGTCGTGCTCGGCCACCATGCGGCGCACGGAAGGGCTAAGGCCATCGGCAGCGTCGTCGGCCACGGCTTCCACCGGCTTCTCGCTGGTCGCTTCACCGGCAACGGGGGCCGGCTTGAGCATGGCGATCAGCTGGCGGGAGAGCACGGTCGCCCCTTCGCTCTGCAGGATGTCGCCCAGTACGCCGGCTTCCGGCGCGGGCACTTCCAGCACGACTTTATCGGTTTCGATGTCAACCAGCACTTCGTCACGGGCAACCAGATCACCCGGTTTCTTGTGCCAGGTCGCGATGGTGGCATCCGCCACTGATTCCGGCAGGTCCGGTACCTTGATCTCGATAGTCATGTAATCAGTTCCTTGTTACTTCTTGGCCAGCAGGCTTGTTCCAGGTCAGAGAGGGTCCCGACACGGGCCCTCTCATCCACAACTCGTTATTCCAGGGTAAGGGCGTCTTCCACCAGGGCTTTTTGCTGCTTGGCGTGGACGGACATGTAACCGACAGCCGGTGAGGCCGAGGCCGGGCGACCGGCATAACGCAGACGGGCATGGCTTGGCAGCACGCTGTCGTAGTGATGACGGGTGCTGTACCAGGCGCCCTGGTTCTGCGGCTCTTCCTGACACCAGACGAAGTCGGTGACATGGCTGTAATCGGCCAGGATGGCGCGCACTTCCTCTTCCGGGAAGGGGTAGAGCTGCTCGATCCGTACCAGGGCCACGTCCTGCTGCTCCGCCTTGCGACGGGCATCGAGCAGGTCGTAGTAGACCTTGCCGGAGCAGAAGACCACGCGCTTGACGCCTTTGGGATCCAGCGCATCGATCTCGCCAATGGCGTTCTGGAAGGTGCCCTCCGCCAGCTCTTCGAGCTTGCTCACCGCCAGCGGGTGGCGCAGCAGGGATTTGGGCGTCATCACGATGAGCGGACGGCGCATGGGGCGTACCACCTGGCGACGCAGCATGTGGAACACCTGCGCCGGGGTGGAGGGCACGCACACCTGCATGTTGTGCTGGGCGCACATCTGCAGGTAACGCTCCAGACGGGCGGAGGAGTGCTCCGGGCCCTGGCCCTCGTAACCGTGGGGCAGCAGCATGGTCAGGCCGCACATCCGGCCCCACTTCTGCTCGCCGGAGGAGAGGAACTGATCCACCACCACCTGGGCGCAGTTGGCGAAGTCACCGAACTGGGCTTCCCAAATGGTGAGACCGGCCGGTTCCGCGCTGGCGTAGCCATATTCAAACGCCAATACCGCGTTCTCGGTCAGCACGGAGTCGTACACCTCGAACGGGCCTTGGCTCTCGTGCAGGTTGCACAGCGGGGTGTAGGTGCTGGCATCGGTCTGGCTGTGCAGCACGGCGTGGCGATGGAAGAAGGTACCGCGGCCGGAGTCTTCCCCGGTAAAGCGAATGCGGGATCCCTTGTCCACCAGGGTGGCGTAGGCCAGGGTCTCGGCAAAGCCCCAGTCCACCAGCTTCTCACCGGCGGCCATCAGGCGACGGTCTTCGTAGATCTTCTCGACCTGGCGTTGCAGCACATGGGTGGCCGGGTACTGGCTGATGCGCTCACCCAGGGCCTTCAGATGATCCATGGGCACAGTGCTGTCATAGGCCATGGCCCAGTCGTGACCCAGATACGGCGTCCAGTCCACGGAGTGCAGCTCCATGGGGCGCCACTCCTTGCTCACCCGCTCGCCCCGATCCAGGGTGTCGCGATAGTCGTTGACTAGCGTGGTGGCCAGCTCCGGCGCGATGGCTCCTTCGGCGATCAGCTGATCGGCGTAGATCTTGCGCGGGGTCGGGTGCTGCTTGATCTTCTGGTACATCAGGGGCTGGGTCGCGCTCGGCTCGTCAGCCTCGTTGTGGCCGTGACGACGGTAGCAGACCAGCTCGATCACCACGTCGCGCTTGAAGGTGTTGCGGTAATCCAGGGCAATCTGGGTCACCAGCACCACGGCTTCCGGGTCATCCCCGTTGACGTGCAGCACAGGGGCCTGCACCGCCTTGGCGATGTCGGTGCAATATTCGGTGGAGCGCAGGTCACGGATATAGGAGGTGGTGAAGCCCACTTGGTTGTTGATGACGATGCGCACCGTGCCGCCCACGCCATAGGCACGGGTCTGGGACATGTTGAAGGTCTCGGCAACGACCCCCTGCCCCGCGATGGCGGAGTCACCGTGGATGGTGATGGGCAGGACGCTGGAGCCGTCCTTGTCACCGCGGCGGTCCATACGGGCACGGACGGAGCCGATGACCACGGGGTTGACGATCTCGAGGTGCGACGGGTTGAAGGCGAGCGCCAGGTGGACGTTGCCGCCCGGGGTGGCGAAGTCGGAGGAGAAGCCCATGTGGTACTTCACGTCCCCTGTGCCCCAGGATTCGCCGTGCTTGCCGGCGAACTCGTCGAACAGGTCCTGGGCGCGCTTGCCCAGTACGTTGATGAGCACGTTGAGGCGACCGCGGTGGGCCATGCCGATGACGGCTTCCTTGCAACCCTGCTCACCGGCGCGGCGAATAAGCTCTTTGAGCATGGGCACCATGGCATCGCCCCCTTCCAGGGAGAAACGCTTGGCCCCCGGGAACTTGGCACCCAGGTATTTTTCCAGCCCTTCGGCGGCGGTCAGGCTCTCGAGGAAGCGGGTCTTCTCTTCGAGGGTATAGTTGCCCTTCCCTTCGATGGATTCCAGCCTGTCTTGCAGCCAGCGCTTCTCCTCGGTGGAGGTGAGGTGCATGTAGTCGGCGCCGATGCTGCCGCAATAGGTCTTCTTGAGCGAGGCATACAGATCGGAGAGCACCATGGTCTCGCGACCGATGGCGTAGGAGCCCACATTGAAGGTGGCCTCCATGTCTGCACCTTGCAGATTGTGGAAGGCCGGGTCCAGCTCGGCGACCGGCTCGCGCTGCCACAGACCCAGGGGGTCCAGGTTGGCGTTCTGGTGACCGCGGAAACGGAAGGCGTTGATCAGTTGCAGTACGCGAACCTGTTTGGCATCCACCTGGGGATCGGAGACGGGAGCGCTGTAACGGGAGGAGTCCTTGGCCAGGCGGCGGAAATAGTCGCGAACCTGGGAGTGGGGTTGTTCTACTGCATGTCCGTTGACCTGGGGCAGCGACTGGAACAGGCTGCGCCATTCGTCGGCAACGGAGTCGGGGTTTTCCAGGAAGGATTCGTACAAATCCTCAATGTAGCTTGCATTCGCACCAGCCAGGTGAGATGACTCCAACCAGGCCTTCATCACGCCGTTATGCATTTCTATCCCTTGTACATCTTGTTCGCTGCACTGCAGCTTGTAGGGTCATAGCCATCCCGGGGCGGGATGGCTATCCAGAGGTCGGGCCCGGCGCAAGGCGCCCTGGCCCCGATACTACACGGCCCGGTTGAGCAACATCGACTTGATCTGACCGATGGCCTTGGTCGGGTTCAAGCCCTTGGGACAGACGTTCACGCAGTTCATGATGCCGTGGCAGCGGAACACGCTGAAGGCGTCATCCAGTTTGCCCAGTCGCTCACTGGCCGCAGTGTCGCGGCTGTCCGCCAGCCAGCGATAGGCGGCGAGCAGGCCGGCCGGACCGATGAACTTGTCCGGGTTCCACCAGAAGGAGGGGCAAGAGGTGGAGCAGCAGGCACAGAGTATGCACTCGTACAGGCCATCCAGCTTGGCGCGCTCTTCGGGGGATTGCAGGTGCTCACGCACGGGCGGCAGTTTTTCGTCGTTGATGAGGAAGGGTTTGACCTTCTCCCACTGGGTGTAGAACTGGGTCATGTCGATCACCAGATCCCGGATCACCGGCAGACCGGGCAAGGGTCGAATGACGACCTTGCTGCCCTTCTTCAAGAGATCCGAGAGCGGCGTGATGCAGGCCAGACCGTTCTTGCCATTCATGTTGAGACCGTCAGATCCACAGACCCCTTCGCGGCAGGAGCGGCGGAAGGCGAGCGTGGGATCCAGCTCCTTGAGCTGGATCAGTGCGTCGAGCACCATCATGTCGGAACCTTCAGGAATATCAAGACGATAATCCTTCATATACGGGACGTTATCAACGTCCGGATTGTATCTGTAGACAGAGAATGTGACGTTCATTGTGCTTGGCTCCGCAATCAGTAAGTCCGGACCTTGGGCGGGAACGCCTCACGGGTCTTGGGTGACATGTTGACAGCGCGACGGGTCATGGACTCGGTGTCCGGATGATAGAGGCTGTGGCACAGCCAGCTCTCATCGTCACGCTCCGGGAAGTCGAAGCGGCTGTGGGCGCCACGACTCTCGGTACGGAAGTTCGCCGCCACCGCGGTGGCATAGGCGGTCTCCATCAGGTTGTCCAGCTCCAGGCACTCGATGCGCTGGGTATTGAACTCCTTGGAGGTGTCGTCCAGACGGGCGTTCTTGAGACGCTCGCGGATGAGTTTCAGCTCGGCCAGCCCTTCTGCCATTGCATCCCCTTCCCGGAACACGGAGAAGTTGTTCTGCATGCAGCGCTGCAGATCCTTGCGGATCTGGGCCGGGTCTTCCCCGTCACGGTTGTTTTCCCAGCGGTTGAAGCGCTCCAGCGCCTTGGCGATATCGGCGTCGGTGGCTTCCACGCCGTGCTCCATCGAGCCAAGGGTCTCCACCAGGTGCATGCCGGCAGCACGACCGAACACAACCAGATCCAGCAGGGAGTTGCCACCCAGACGGTTGGCACCGTGCACGGAGACGCAGGCGATCTCGCCCACCGCGAACAGACCGACCACCGGCACGTCGTTGCCATCTTTGTCCTGGGTCAGGCACTGGCCGTTCACGCTGGTCGGCACGCCGCCCATCATGTAGTGGCAGGTCGGGATGATGGGGATGGGCTCTTTGACCGGATCCACGTGGGCGAAGGTGCGAGATAGCTCGCAGATGCCCGGCAGACGGGATTCCAGCACCTCTTTGCCGAGGTGATCCAGCTTGAGCTTGATGTGCGGGCCCCAGGGACCGTCACAGCCACGGCCTTCGCGGATCTCGATCATGATGGAGCGGGCCACCACGTCGCGACCGGCCAGGTCCTTGGCATTTGGCGCATAACGCTCCATGAAGCGCTCGCCGTCCTTGTTCAGCAGGTAGCCGCCTTCACCACGGCAACCCTCGGTCACCAGTACCCCTGCCCCGGCGATGCCGGTGGGGTGGAACTGCCAGAACTCCATGTCCTGCACGCCGACCCCGGCACGCAGCGCCATGCCGACGCCGTCACCGGTGTTGATGTGGGCGTTGGTGGTGGACTGGTAGATGCGACCGGCGCCGCCGGTGGCGAGCACGGTGGCCTTGGCCTTGAAGTAGACGACCTCGCCACTCTCCATGTCGATGGCGGTACAGCCGACGATATGGCCATCCTGGTTCTTCACCAGATCCAGGGCATACCACTCGGAGAAGACGGTGGTCTTGTTCTTGACGTTTTGTTGATACAGGGTGTGCAGCAGGGCGTGACCGGTACGGTCGGCTGCCGCCGCGGTGCGGGCAGCCTGCTCGCCGCCGAAGTTTTTGGACTGACCGCCGAACGGACGCTGGTAGACGGTACCGTTGTCAAAGCGGGAGAAAGGCAAGCCCATGTTCTCCAGCTCATAGATGGCCTCGGGGCCGGTCTTGCACATGTATTCGATGGCTTCCTGATCACCGATATAATCGGAGCCCTTGACGGTGTCGTACATGTGCCACTGCCAGTTGTCGTCGTGGGCATTGCCCAGGGCGACCGTGATCCCGCCCTGGGCGGAGACCGTGTGGGAACGGGTCGGGAAAACCTTGGATAACAGGGCGCAGCTCTTGCCGGACTGGGCAATCTGCAGCGCGGCGCGCATACCGGCGCCACCGGCACCGATCACGACCGCATCAAATTCACGAGTTGGAATAGTCACCTTACACACCCCACAGCACGACGAAACCAGTCATCACATAGACAAACAGCACCACCACCAGCACAAACTGCAGCGCACCGCGCAGTCCGACCGGCTTGATATAGTCGGTCAGCACCTGCCACAGACCGATCCAGGCGTGGATCAAGACGCATACGAGCGTCAGCAGGGTGAAGACCTTGGTGAAGGTGTTGGAGAAGAAACCGGTCCACACCTCGTAGGTGATGTCGTTGAACGCGACAAAGCCAACCAGATAGAGGACGTAGCACGTCATGATGAGGGCGGTGGCGCGGATCAGGATGTAATCATGAACACCGCTGCGCCCGAAAGTTGCAGAATTGGTTACCATACCAGTACCCCCGCCAATACCGCCAAAACCGCGGTGATCACGAAGGCCACACGGGCACTCTGATTACCGGATTCCAGCTCTTCCCAATAGCCCATGTCCATGACCAGGTGCCGCAGACCGCCCACGATGTGGTAAGCCAGCGCGGTCAGGATCCCCCACAGCACGAACTTGACCAGGAAGTTGTCCATGATGGCAACGACCGATTCAAATCCTTCGGGAGAGGCGAGTGAAGTACCAAGCATCCACAGCAAGATGGCCAGTGCCACAAAGGTGATGACCCCTGAGACACGATGCAAGATGGAAGCGATGGCGGTGACAGGAAAGCTGATCGTCTGTAGGTCGAGGTTTACAGGTCTCTGTTTGTTTTTCACGGCTTTGCCCACTCAGCTCCATTGAGCACGTTAGTTATTGTTTTCACACGCTTTGAGGGCGAGGAGTGGCATTTGCTAGGTTTTTGTTACCAAAACAACTCAGGAAAGCCAAAAATAACATTTTCGATATCACATCTGGCTTTGCGAAAGCGTTTCAAACACCGACGACCATCACCCACGTGGCGCAGTATATCGGCGGCCTTAACCAATGACAATCAAATAGCTACACAGAAAATCCAAAACCGTAAACCAGATCTCACAACAGCTTTAACAAGTCATTAATGATCATCCAGCAAAATTGACAAAGACATGGTTCTCTGGTTCAAATAAGGCGCTCCAGCCGCCGTGGTACGGGTAAGAACCTTTGCCAGCGTCATAACAGTCGTAATAAAGTAGGGCTGGAACCAAATTATAAAAGAGCAAAGGAGACGTGCTATGGCTGATAAGATAGCCACCCTACATCTGCCCGGAAAAGAGCCGGTTGAATTGCCGATCCTCTCCGGTACCGTTGGACCCGATGTGATCGATGTCAGAAAGCTGGGCACGCAAGGATATTTCACCTTCGACCCCGGTTTCATGGCCACCGGTTCTTGCAAATCATCTATCACCTACATCGATGGCGACCAGGGTGTCTTGCTGCACCGCGGTTACCCCATCGCCCAGTTGGCCACCCAGGCCAGCTACCTCGAAGTCTGCTACATCCTGCTGTACGGCGAGGCCCCCACCAAGACCCAATATGCGGAATTTGAACGTCTGGTCACCCGCCACACCATGGTGCACGAGCAGATCGCCTTCTTCTTCCGCGGCTTCCGCCGCGACGCCCACCCCATGGCCGTCATGTGCGGCGTGGTCAGCGCGCTGTCCGCTTTCTATCACGACGCCCTCGACATCAACAACGAGGAGCATCGCGAGATCTGTGCCTTCCGTCTGCTCTCCAAGATGCCGACCCTGGCCGCCATGTGTTACAAGTACTCCATCGGTCAGCCCTTCATGCAGCCGCGCAACGCCCTCTCCTATGCAGGCAACTTCCTGCACATGATGTTTGGCGTGCCGACCGAAGAGTACAAGGTCAACCCCATCGTCGAGCGCGCCATGGACCGCATTTTCACCCTGCATGCGGACCATGAGCAAAACGCCTCCACCTCCACCGTGCGTCTGGCCGGTTCTTCCGGTGCCAACCCGTTTGCCTGTATCGCCGCGGGGATCGCCTCCCTGTGGGGCCCGGCCCACGGTGGTGCCAACGAAGCCTGCCTCAAGATGCTCGAAGAGATTGGCTCCGTGGATCGCATCCCCGAGTACATCGGCCGCGCCAAGGACAAGAACGATCCGTTCCGTCTGATGGGCTTCGGTCACCGGGTCTACAAGAACCACGATCCCCGTGCCACCGTGATGCGTGAAACCTGCCACGAGGTGCTTACCGAGCTGCAGATCAAGGATCCGCTGCTGGACGTGGCCATGGAGCTGGAACGCATCGCGCTGTCCGACCCCTACTTCATCGAGAAGAAGCTCTACCCGAACGTGGACTTCTACTCCGGCATCATCATGAAGGCCATCGGCATCCCCATGTCCATGTTCACCGTGATCTTCGCCATCTCCCGTACCATCGGCTGGATTGCCCACTGGAACGAGATGCATTCGGACCCGGATCAGAAGATCGGCCGTCCCCGTCAGCTCTACACCGGTCAGCCCCTGCGCGAATTCGTGCCCCTCGACCAGCGCTGAGCCCGATCTGTCATGGTTTGTTACAAAGGCGGTCATTGACCGCCTTTTCTTTTGCAGGTTTAATCGCGCCCTTTTACGCCAAGGACACTCATCATGAAATCTCCCCTGCTCCTCAGCTCCGCCCTCCTGCTCAGCGCCTGCCAGAGCGCCCCGACCACCGAAACCCTCTATATCCAGGACAAACTGGCAGACTGCGTCGGCGTCGCCCCCATGAAGTGCATGCAGGTACGTAGTCAGCCAGGCGAGAGCTGGAGCCTCTTCTATCAGCAGATCGAAGGCTTCACCTTCGAGCCGGGCTACCGCTACCAGCTGGAAGTGACCAAGGAGCAACTTGCCGATGTGCCGGCCGATGCCCCTTCCTTGCGCTACCAGCTGGTCAAGGTCGTGAGCAAGGAACCGGTTCGCTGACGAGTCGCTGACAGGTGACCCGGTTTCGTTTGTGTGCTCTCTGGGGTATGCTGTCACCCCTTTTTGCCACGGTTTGAGTACGGACCCGACCCGCATCATGATCACGATCCGCACCATCCGCACGCCAGACTGGCCCGCCATCATGGCCATCCAGCACGAGTGTTATCACCAGTTCGAACCAGAGCCCCTCGAGGTGATGCAGAACAAAACCGAGCTGGCCCCCGCCTCCTGCTGGGTGGCCGAGCGTCAGGGCAAGGTGCTGGGTTACCTGCTCTGCCACCCCTGGCGTGCCCACCAGCCCCCGCCCCTCTCGGTGCCGATGAAGGCGCTGGCCGGTCACGACGAGTTCTATCTGCACGATCTCGCTGTCTCGAGCAAGGCACGCGGCCTGGGTGTCGGACAGCGGCTGCTGGCAAGGGCGCTCGCTTTCGCGAGCCATGCTGGATATCGCCATGCAGGCTTGGTGGCGGTTCAGGATGCCCCCGCCTTCTGGCGCAAGCAGGGGTTTGTGCCCGCCGACACCGGCAAATCGCTGGTGGAGTATGGTGACGGGGCGGTCTATATGCGGTTGCCCCTGGCAGACAACGGTCCAGAACCGAGAACCATCAGCAGAGTTCAATAAAAAGAGTTCAATAAAAAAGGCGCCTTTCGGCGCCTTTTTCTATGTCGTCAATCCGGTGAGCATCAAGCCTTGAACTTGCTGAACACCAGAGAGGCGTTGGTACCGCCAAAGCCGAAGCTGTTGGACATGACGGTATTGAGGTCGGCCGCTTCGTATTCACGCACGATGGGCAGGCCCACGGCCTTCTCGTCCAGATTCTCGATGTTGATGCTGGGGGCGATGAAGCCGTGTTCCATCATCAGCAGGGAGTAGACGGCCTCGTGCACGCCGGCGGCGCCCAGGGCATGGCCGGTCATCGCCTTGGTGGCGGAGAGCTTGGGGGCATTGCTGCCAAACAGGGTCTGAATGGCTTCCAGCTCCTTGGTGTCACCAACCGGAGTAGAGGTACCGTGAGTGTTGATGTAGTCCACCTTGCCGACACCCTGCATCGCCATCTTCATGCAACGCACGGCGCCTTCACCGCTCGGGGCCACCATGTCGTAGCCGTCGGAGGTCGCACCGTAACCGGTGATTTCGGCGTAGATGTGGGCACCACGGGCCAGGGCGTGTTCCAGCTCCTCGACCACCAGAATGCCGCCACCACCGGAGATGACGAAGCCGTCGCGGTCCGCATCATAGGTGCGGGACGCTTTTTCCGGGTTGTCGTTGTACTTGGTGGAGAGCGCGCCCATGGCGTCGAACTGGATGGTGGAAGACCAGTCCAGCTCCTCGCCGCCACCGGCAAAGATGATGTCCTGCTTGCCAAGCTGGATCAGTTCCAGGGCGTGACCGATGCAATGGGCAGAGGTCGCACAGGCGGAGCTGATGGTGTAGTTGACACCCTTGATCTTGAACGGGGTGGCAAGACAGGCGGAGGTGGTGGAGGACATGGTACGCGGCACCATGTAGGGACCCACCCGCTTGACGCCCTTTTCACGGGCGATATCAGCAGATTCGGAGGTGTTCTTGCCGGAGGCGCCGCCGGAACCGGTCACGATGCCGGTACGCTCGTTGGAGACCATCTCTTCCGGCAGGCCGGCATCTTCGATGGCCTGCTGCATGGAGAGGTAGGCGTAGGCCGCGGCGTCACCCATGAAACGCATGACTTTACGGTCGATCAGTTCAGACGGATCGAGTTTGATGTTACCCCAGACACGGCTGCGCAGGTTGTACTGCTCGAACTGCTCGGAATAGGTGATGCCGGATTTACCTGCTTTCAGGGAGGCCAGCACCTCTTCCTTGTTGTTGCCGATACTGGAGATGACGCCGATACCGGTGATCACTGCTCTTCTCATTAATTCATCTCGTCTGGAAAAACTGGCACCGAGTCTACCCGCTTTCGGCTGCCAAACTGGTCTGCTTTCACGTAGAATGCCCGCGATTTTGTGACGCGAGCCGAGGAAAACGTGAGTCAAACATCCTTACATCATGCCCGATTGGACTGGAACGAAGCGGGAACTCCAGTCTCCAGTGAGTTCGGGGATGTGTACTTTTCCAATGATAACGGTCTAAGTGAAACCCGCTACGTCTTTTTGCAGCAAAATCGACTGCCAGAGCGATTTTCGCACCACGATAGTGACAGTTTCGTGATTGGTGAAACAGGTTTCGGTACAGGACTTAACTTTCTGGCCACAATGGCCGCCTTTCTGGAACAGGCCCCCCTGTCCGGCAACGGATCCCGGCTGCACTTCATCAGCGTCGAGAAATACCCTCTTACCCAGGCCGATCTGCGCAAGGCCCTGGCCGCCTGGCCCGAGCTTGCCCCCTTGAGCCAGCCTCTCATCGACCAGTGGCCGTTGCCGGTCTCCGGCTGCCATCGCCTGCTCTTTGCCGATGGCCGCATCCGCCTCGACCTCTGGTTTGGCGACATCAAGGAGATGCTGCCCCAGGTGCCCCATCCGGCAACCGGTCTGGTGGACGCCTGGTATCTGGACGGTTTCTCCCCTGCCAAGAACCCAGAGATGTGGACCCAGGATCTCTTCGACGATCTCGCTCGCCTCGCCCGCCCCGATGCCACCCTCTCGACCTTTACCTGCGCCGGTTTCGTGCGACGGGGGCTGATTGCCGCCGGCTTTGCCATGAAGAAGGTGAAGGGCCATGGCAGCAAGCGGGAGATGCTGGCGGGTGTTCGGGAAGGCAAAGTGCCGCAGCAGAGCATCGCCCCCTGGTATGCCCGCCCCGCAGGGCGGGAAGGAGAGGTGCTCATCATTGGTGGCGGCATCGCTTCCGCCATGACGGCGCTCTCTCTGGTGGAGCGGGGTCGGCACGTCACCTTGCTGTGCGAAGATGGCGAACCGGCCAGCGGCGCCTCCGGCAATCGACAAGGAGCCCTCTACCCCCTGCTCAACGGCGAGCACGATGCCCTGTCGCGCTTCTATTCGCTGGCCTTTGGCTTTGCCAGAAACCGGCTGCTGGCCCTGGCAAAGCACCACCCCGTCGCCTTCTCTCTGTGTGGTGTCACCCAACTCGGCTACGACGACAAATCCGCCGCCAAGCTTGCCAAGATGAGCCAGGGCCCCTTCCCCCCCGAGCTGATGCACCCACTCTCGGCAACGGAGGTTGAGCAAGTGGTCGGCCTGCCCTGCGATGCGGATGGCGTGAGCTATCCCCTGGGGGGCTGGCTCTGTCCGGCGGATCTCACCCGCGCCGCCATCAGGGAGGCGCAGGCCAGCGGGCGGCTGGAAGTGGTGTTCAATGCCGCTGTGACCCGCATTGCCGAAGAGGCCGATGGCTGGCACCTGGAGAGCCGGGATGGCCGCCAGTGGTGTGCCCCCAATCTGGTGGTGGCAGCCGGGCATCAGTTGCCAGCCCTGCTCCCCTTTGCCGAGCTGCCGCTCTATCCGGTGCGCGGCCAAGTGAGCCATGTGCCGACCACGGCTGGCTTGAGCCAGCTCAAGACCGTGCTCTGCTACGATGGCTACCTCACACCGGCCCACAACGGCGCGCACTGCATCGGGGCCAGCTATGGCCGCAACCAGACCGATCTAGCTTACCGCACCGACGAGCAGGAGCAGAACAGGGCGCGGCTGCAAGCCTGTGTGCCCCATCAGCGCTGGCCTGCCGAGGTGGATGTGAGCGGTGCTCAGGCCCGCATCGGGGTGCGCTGCGCCAGCCGGGATCACCTGCCGGTCGCCGGGCCCGTCGCCCGGTTGGCGGCGCTGGCGGATCATGACGTCAACGCCCCCGCGGATCAGCAGAGCCCACTACCCCTACACGCCGGCCTCTACGTGCTGGGGGCACTCGGCTCCCGGGGTCTGTGCTCGGCGCCCCTGTGCGGCGAGCTGCTGGCCAGCGAGATCTGCGGCGAGCCCCTGCCGCTGGCGGCCGATCTGCTGGAGGCGCTCCACCCCGCCCGCTACTGGGTGCGAAGACTGCGCAGGGGCAAACCGCTGCGCGACTAGTCACCCAGGAGCCGGGGCTGCCCGCCTCCACGCCATTGGGCACACCAACAAAAAACGGGCTCAATCAGCCCGTTTTTTATGTTTCCCATGAGCGGCCATGGGCCTGTACACGTGTTATCAGCCAGCCCTGGGCCAGACGACCCCCAGCTTGCGCCCCTGATCGGTCTGGCTGGCCAGGATGTCGAACCGCGCCCGGGTGGCTTCCAGCACCGCCTGCCCTGCCTGCCAGCCCTGATGCTCCAGAGTTGGGCAATCCCGGGTCACCGGCAACTGGGCGAGGCGCGTGCCAAGCTGGCTCACGCTCTCCAGCAGGATGTCCTTGTGACGGCTCTCGTAGTCAAACATGGCGGCCACCAGCTTGTCCCACTTCTGGCGCTCCTTCGCGGGCGCACGGGCCTTGTCCATCCAGTTGGGCACCCTGACCTGGATGCGGGCACGAACGCTGGCCTGCTCCAGCTCGCAGCGTGTCGCCGTCGCCTTCGTCTGCAACTGCCAGGAGAGCTGATAGCTGGCCTTGCCGATGTGCCCGTCCGCCTGGGTGGGCGACAAGGCGGTGATCTGGCGCATCACGGCCCCCACATCGGCCCCGGAGACCCGATAGAACTGGAAGTCGACCTTGATATCGGGGGCGACCTTCACACCGGCATAGTGGGAAGGTACAGCACCGATTGAGGCGGCATAAATGAGGGCCACCGTCACCCCTGTCTTGCTGAAGAGTCCCATCTGTCCGCGGCTTTGCTCCTTGTGAGTCCCGGCTTAATTTCAATTAATAATCAATGAATTAATAACCCGATTGGGAGATTACCCCTGATCCAGCCCCCTGTCATCCGCTCTTGGCACCCGGTTGCTGCAAACGTGCGAGTCATCACCCCGGCTCAGGCGGGGATTTGCAGTCGAGATCACAAGCTGCCATCGAACGGATGGTGAAATACTCCTTAGTGGGTAATATCCGCAGTGTTTTTGTTGGCCGATGCCGGATAGTCCAGCGCAACCCTCTGGTGAGCCCTGGCAGGCCACCCCCTCACTTCAACTCTTAGGAAGGTTTTATGATAGAACTCCTGATCGGCACCCTGGTCACCCTGGCCGTGGGTCGCTACATCTTCAAGGGCTACTCCGCCACCGGGGTACTGCTCAGCGGCGGCCTGCTGCTGCTGGCGATCACCGCCCTGATGGGCAAGGCGGTGCTGCCGGCGAGCGTCCCCTCCACCGGCCACATGGCCACCGACATCTTCGAATACGTGCGCTTCCTGCTGGTCGACAGGGGGGGTGGCCTCGGCATGCTCATCATGGTGCTGTGCGGCTTTGCCGGCTACATGAGCCACATCGGCGCCAACACCATACTGGTGAAGCTCGCGAGCAAACCCCTCGGTGTCATCAAGTCCCCCTACATCCTGCTGGTGGCCGCCTATCTGGTCGCCTGCGCCATGTCGCTGGCGGTGAGCTCCGCAACCGGCCTCGGGGTTCTGCTGATGGCCACCCTCTTCCCGCTGATGGTCAACATGGGGATCTCCCGTGGCGCGGCAGCGGCGGTGTGCGCCTCGCCGGCCGCCATCATCCTCTCCCCCACCTCGGGGGACGTGGTGATGGCAGCCCAGGCCGCGAACATGGAGCTCATCGAGTTTGCATTCAAGCTGACCCTGCCCATTTCCCTGGTGGCCATCGCCGCCATGGCGGTGACCCACTTCTTCTGGCAACGTTATCTTGATCAGAAGGCCGGGGAGCACAACGCCGCGGTCGCCCCGAGCGATCTCGTCACCGACGCCCCCGGCTTCTACGCCATCCTGCCCTTCACCCCCATCATCGGTGTGCTGCTGTTTGACGGCAAACTGGGGCCCAAGCTCGACATCGTCACCATCATCGTCATCTGCCTGGTGCTGGCCGCCCTGCTGGAGCTGGTGCGCAAGCGCAACGGCCGCGAGCTGCTGGACGGGCTGCAGGTGTGCTGGCGCAACATGGCCGACGCTTTCGCCGGCGTGGTGATGCTGCTGGTGGGTGCCGGGGTCTTTGCCCAGGGTCTGATGGGACTCGGTTTCATCGCCAACCTCCTGGATCTGGCTCAGAGCTTCGGTACCGGCGGCATCGTCATCATGCTGGTGCTGGTGGTCATCACCACCCTGGCGGCCTTCACCACGGGTTCCGGCAACGCCCCCTTCTACGCCTTCGTGGAGCTCATCCCCCATTTGGCCACCAGCCTCGGCGTCAACCCGGCCTATCTGGTGATCCCCATGCTGCAGGCATCCAACCTCGGCCGCACCATCTCGCCGGTCTCCGGGGTGGTGGTCGCCTGTGCGGGGATGGGCAATCTCTCTCCGTTCGAGGTGGTCAAACGTACCTCGCTGCCGGTGGCCGTCGGCCTGCTGGTGGTGATCCTCGCCACCCAGATCATGGTTCCCGCCTGACTCTTTACCGGCCCGGCTGCCGCCGGGCTGGTATCCCCCCCACCCCATGCAGTAGACTCGGTGCTCTTTTTTCCTAAGGAGGACCGAGCCTTGAGTATGACGGTTCAACTTGCCCACTTCAGCGACTGCCACTCCCATTTCGATGGCGCCCCCATGCGCTTCTCCCCCGATGGCGAGTCCGAATGGCGCACCCAGTGCGGCGGCTATGGCCGCATCCTGACCCGGCTCACCGCCCTGCGCCAACAGGCCGAGGCAGCCGGCCAGACCTGCCTGCTGCTGCATGGCGGCGATACCTTCCAGGGGTCACTTTACTTCAACCGCTTCAAAGGGCGGGCCAATGCGGACCTGCTGGCCCTCTTGCGACCGGATGCCATGGTGATCGGCAACCACGAATTCGATCTGGGCAACGGGCCGCTGGTGGAGTTTTTGCGCCAGCTCGATTTCCCGGTGCTCGCCGCCAACATCGACAACCGTCAGGAGCCCGCCGATGCCCCGCTGCGGCTGCAGGGGCTGCCGCAGCTGTTTGACGCGAGCCGCCCCTGGCACAAGCGCGTCATCGACGACGTGCCCTTCGCCCTGCTCGGCATCACGCTGCCGCAGATGGCCGCCATCGCGAGCCCCGATCACCACACCCGTTTCCACGGTATCGAAGAGACCTTGAGCCGTGCCCTCGGCGAGATCAAGGCCGCCGGCATCCAGCACATCATCCTGCTCAGCCACCTGGGTCTGGCGCAGGACAAGCGACTGGCGACCCGCTTCCCTGAGCTCAGCCTCATCGTCGGCGGGCACACCCACAGCCTGCTGGGGGATCTGGCGCCGCTCGGGCTCGACAGCGAAGGCAGCTATCCCCTCATGGTGAACGGGGTGGCCATCCTGCACGCCGCCCACAGCGCCCTCTGTCTCGGGGTGTGCGAACTCACCTTCGACGAGCAGGGACGCGTGTGCCAAAGCCGCGGCCAGCTGGAGTGGTTACCCTGGGATCCCTGGCCCTTTGCTTCCCCGCCTCCTGCGGGGCTGCACTTCTGCGAACCGGCCCCCGAGCTCGAGCAGCATCTGGCCAGACGCTATCGCCCCGAGCTCGAAACCATGACCCGGCGCGTGGTGACCCGGCTCGCCGATCCGCTCCATCACCAGCGCCTGCCCGATGCCAGCCTGCCCGCTGGCAGCCAGGTCGCCCCCCTGGTAGCGAGCGCCATGTTGGCCAGTGCCCGCGAACAGGTGGGTCAGGTGGACTTTGCCCTGCACAACGCCGGGGGCGTACGCTGCTCCCTCGAGCCCGGCCCCCTGACCGAAGCAGATGTTGCCGGACGCCTGCTGCCCTTTGCCATTCCCCTCACCCTCTACCGGGTGCACGGCCATGAACTGGCCGAGGCGCTGGAGGGGGCCATCGACAACGCCACCAACAACGGGGTGACGGGCAATGGCAGCGGCAGCTTCCCCTATACCGCCGGGGTGCGCTTCTGCTATCAGGCCGACAGGCCCAAAGGGGAGAGGGTCACTCGCCTGGAATGGGAAGCCAGCCCGGATCAGTGGCAGCACGTCGAGCCGGATGCCATCTATCGCGGGGTCTCCAGTGCCTATACCGCCTCCGGCAAGGAGGGCTACACGGCCCTTGCCCGCACCCTGACCCAGCACAATCAGGAGCTCGGCATCACCCTGGCGGATGCCTTCCTGCGCTGGGCACGCCACCTGCCGGAACTCAGCCCTCTGCCGGCCCTGGTGGAGTATCACGGCCAGTGAATCTGACACCGGCCCATCCCGGGTCGGTGCCGCCTTTTCGCCGCATAGGGGAATCCTGGTCCGCTCCCAGGCGCAGGCCCCCTACCATGCAACCTCAGGCTGTGACGCCCGACTGCGCCGGCCCTGTCTTGTGATGGGGCCTGCCAATGCAGCCAGAGGCGTGAAAACGATACTTTTACGAATTATTTCAGGTGCCTACACTTCTTCCATTGCATCGTGCAGCCCGGCTCGGCAAGATAAGCCCGCTTTTTCAGTCTTTCCCGCAGGAACAGGTCACCCATGAATCACGCCATCCGCTTTACCCCGCACCGCCACAATCCCGGGATCAGGCCGTCGGTCATCTTGCTCACCGCACTGATGGCTCTGCTGTTCTGTCTGCGCAATCCGCTGTTCCACGGCATGGCCCCGGGATTTGATGCCTCCCTGTTTGCGGTAATGGGCAAGATGTGGAGCGAGGGGGGCGTACTCTATCGGGACATGATCGACATCAAGGGTCCCATGATCTTCGCCCTCGATGCACTGGGCTATGGCCTTGGTGGCTTCTTCGGGATCTGGCTGCTGGAGTGGGTGCTCTGCTGGCTGGGCCTCATGGCGAGCTGGCAGGCTTTTTCGCAGCTCGGGCTCTCAGTGCGGGCGCGACTTGGCAGCATGCTGGCCCTGCTGGCGCTCTACAGCACTCGCTACTACTACGGCAACATGACAGAGGACTGGACATTCCATCTGGCCCTCATCGCCCAGTGGGCTTTCATCACCTTGCTGCTGGACAAGCGATTCAGCTGGGGACCGGCTCTGGTCGCCGCACTCACCTTCGCCATCGTGGCCTGGATGCGCACCAACAACGGCGCCTTCTGGGGGGCCTGGTATCTGGTGCTCTTCTGTCACTGGTGCCTGCGCGAGCAGTGGCGCTGCGCCTTTGCCCTGCTCTTTTCCAGCCTGCTTGGACTGGCTCTCGTCGGCGGCCCGCTCTATGCCTACTTCCAGCACCACGACGTGCTGGCAGAGTTCAAATACTACGCCTTCGGCATCTTCTTTGAAGGGAGCTACGGCAACGGTTTCTCTCCTGAGGTAGGCGCCGTCGGTCTGCTGCGCACCGGCCTCATCATGCTGCTGCCCGCCTTCCTCGTCCTGATGCTCGGGCGCCGCCAGGAGTGGTATCTCCCCGCGCTGTGCGCCACCCTGCTGGGGGTGCTGTTCACCCTGATCGCCAACTCGGTCTCCGGCCATGTGTTCGATCACTATGACGTGCTCTATCTGCAGCTTGGCCTGCTGCCGCTCGCCTGCCTGCTGGACAGAAGCGAGCAGCGATCCGATGCCCTGGGGCTACTTTGCATCTCCCTGGTGGTGCTGACCGCCAGCTGGTTGCTGGCCCAGCAGCTCGGCTATGGCTGGAGCACCAAGGAGTGGTCTCTGGAGCGGGTGCGCGAGGTGCTCGGCAACAGCCTGCTGTGGGCCTTGCCCGTGCTCATTCTGGTCCCGCTCTGGCGCGCCTGGGACGTGCGAAGCGCCACCCCCTGGCTCGCCTCGCTGGCCATGCTGGCGCTGCTGGTCAACAACGCCTGGGAAGGCAATCTCAAGGGCAGGCCGTTCAATCCCCCCGCCCAGGTCAGGGTCGATCGTATCCTGGCCGAGACGGCGCCCACCGACAAGATCTGGGTCGATGGCATCCAGCCGCAATACTACCTCTGGACCGATCGCCAGCCGGCCTCCGCCTATCTGTTCTTTGCCAACGTCAACCCGCCCTACGATGTGCGCGAGCGGGTGCTGGCTGACATCCAGCGCCAACAACCCAAATTCATCATCGCCAAACCGGAGCGGGTGGCACAGGAGCTCAAGACTCCGACCTCCCCCTCCCACCTTGCCTTCTACCAGTATCTGGCAGCCCAGTATGAAGAGGTGGACCCGGGCCTGTACCGGCGCCGCTAATCAGGCACACAGAAGGGGCCATCCTGGTGATGGCCCCTTTTCGTTGTCGTCATAAAGAGGGGGGCCGACCATGTTCAAGGCGCTCCATCCTGACTACAATGGCGCTCTTTTTTGCGGCAGAGGGAAGAATCATGGCGGAGCTGACTTATCTGGGGGGCTATCCGGAGCCACTCAAGGCTCAGGTACAGCAGTTGATTGCGGCGGGCAAACTCGGCGAGATGCTGGCCAAACGCTACCCGCAAACCCACCTCGTCCAGAGCGACAAGGCGCTGCTCGCCTATACCATGGAGCTGAAGAACCGCTACCTGAAAAGCTCGGCGCCGCTTTCCAAGGTGATCTTCGACGGCAAGATCAACGTGATCAAGGATGCCCTGGGACTGCACACCTATGTCAGCCGGGTGCAAGGCAGCAAGCTCAAGGCCAAGAACGAGATCCGCATCGCCGCCCTGTTCAAGGAGGCCCATCCCGCCTTTCTCAAGATGATAGTGGTGCATGAGCTGGCCCACCTGAAGGAGAAGGATCACAACAAGGCTTTCTACCAGCTCTGCCAGCACATGGAACCGGACTATCATCAACTGGAGTTCGATCTCAGGCTCTGGCTCACCTGGCGTGATATCGAGCGTACCGCCCGCTGATCCCCTTGCAAGGAGGCAAGATGCGCCCATGGCACACACCTCTCCAGCCCGTTCGCCATGGGCACTGGTTGCTCCCGGGGCTGATGCTCTGGCTCTTCTCCCTGCCGCTGTCGGCCACCGAACGCTGGCAGCGTGATGACTACCTTGTCCAGAGCTTCATGGAAATCGCCATGAAACGGGAGTATGGCCATGAACAACAGGAGCACTTCTCCCGCTGGCCGGGCCCCGTGCGTCTCAAGCTCGTCAACGAATTCGGCGACAAGCCGCTGCAGGCCGAGGTCGTCAAGGTACAGACCCGTCACCTGAGCAGGATCACCGGTCACCCCATCGAGATTGTCAACGACAACCCCAATCTCACCCTCATCATGACCCGGCACAAACAGATGGCGAGCTGGGCTGCGCGCACCATGCGCCAGGACGAGTCGGTGCGCATCGCCCTCAAGGAGGGGATTTGCCTGGCCAATTTCGCCACCAACGCTCGCTACGAGATCACCCGTGCCACCATCATCATTCCGGTGGATTACAGCCGGGCAAAGGGCCGTTTTCTGGATTGCGTAGTGGAAGAGTTGAGCCAGGTGATGGGGCTGCCCAACGACTCGGACAAGGTGTTCCCCTCCATCTTCAATGACAGCAGCATCGACAGCTTTCTGACCGGGCTCGATTACGTGTTGCTCAGGCTTGCCTACCACCCGGCATTGCAACCGGGCATGACGGCGGACGAGGTACGCGCGGCGCTCCCCACCGCCCTCAAGGCACTACGTGCCAATGGCGACATCGCACAGGCCACCCAACGGGTGCAGGTCGACAGCCTCAAGCGTTGGGCGGGACTCTGAACGCAGCCCCGTCACTCTTCTACTCTTCTACTCTTCGACTCTTTCGCCTTTCGCCTTTCGCCTTTCGCCTTTCGCCATTCGCCATTCGCCATTCGCCATTCGCCATTCGCCATTCGCCATTCGCCATTCGCCATTCGCCATTCGCCTTCATGGTCATGCGCTTACCCCATCAACGCAACACGCAGCCCGAGGCTGCGTGTTTTGAAGAGCGGTTCGGCAAAGCCAGTACAGGGATCATCATCCGGCTGGAGACTCCTCCTCTCGGCCTGGCAGATCACGACGATGTTTGCCGCTGAGAGCTTATCTTCAGGCCTCCAGAGCCTCTTCTTCCGGCATCCAGCTATCGGCGTTTTCCCACACCTCCTGCACCATGGCTTCGGCCAGTTCCTTGTCTTCCTTGCTGGCGCGACTGACCGTCAGAGCCATGGCACTACCCGGTGCCACCCGCACATGCAGATCGGGAAAGCGCTCACCCAGTTGCTTGAGCAGCTCCTGGCGCAAGGCCTCCATGGTCGAGGTGGGGATCTGGTGTTTTCTGTCGATGATGATTTCCAGGCGCATAGGGTACGTCTCCATGATAATTTACTGTATTTTTATACAGTAGTTTTGAAAAGTAAAGATGGTGGCTGCACATAAGCCCTCACCGCCCATGCCTTCTTGCTGACGATGTGCAGCCGAACGGCCCCGATTTTCCCCCATCGCTGTCATCATGGAAAAAACAGTTGATATTGATTCTCATCCATCGCATTATCCACCTCTTGTTATAACATAACAAAAGAGGCAATCATGCACCCCCATATTCACCCTGAATACCGCAAGGTTCTGTTCCACGATCTCGCCAGCAATACCTACTTTCTGATCGGCTCCACGCTGGCCACCGATCGCACCAGAGAGTGGGAAGATGGCAACACCTACCCCTATGTGACGCTGGATGTCTCCAGCGCGTTCCACCCCTTCTATACCGGCAAACAGAAGCAGGTCGGCAAGGAAGGTCAGGTCGCTCGCTTCGGCCAGCGATTCGGTCAGTTCTTCAGCAAAGGAAAAGAGAAACAATGAAAGTCCTCGCCTCCCTGAAATCCGCCAAGTCGCGTCACCCGGACTGTCAGATCGTGCGTCGGCGCGGCAAGCTGTTCGTCATCTGCAAGAGCAATCCCAGGTTCAAGGCTCGTCAGGGCTGATTGCGCATCCGCCCCTCATGGATAACAAAAGCCCTCGTCATGAGGGCTTTGTCATCTCTGGGCTCTGCTCATAGCGGGGTGGCGCACTTGCGGTATTCGGTGGGGCTGACCCCTACCCGCTTTCGGAACACCCGCGAGAAGTAGAGCTGATCGTCATAGCCCACCTGCTGGCCTATGGTGGAGACCGACAGCGGCGTGGTCTGCAGCAGCAGCTTGGCCCGCATGATGCGCTGATCCTCGCGCCAGCGCACTATGCTCACCCCCACCTGCTCGCGAAACAGGTGCGCGAGGCGCGAGGGGGACAAGAACACTTGCTCCGCCAGCGCTTCCACCGAGATCTCGGCCGAGAGGGACTCGCTCAGGATCTGGCACGCCTCGTGGACCCGGTGATCGATGGCGGGATAGGCATTCTGGGACGATGCCTCGTAGCAGCGGATGAGCAACCGCTCCAAGAGGTTCATGGCCAGTTGCTCCGACATGGGCCGCAGCTGCTTGTGGGTCTCCTCGATGTCGAGGAAGAGGGCGTCGAATTCGGTGAGCAGCTGGTTGTCCGCCAGTTGCAGCCGCCCCACCTGCTCCGTCACCTGGGGCCACTTGAGCCAGTCAGCCCAATAGGCCCGCGGCCGGAAATAGACCCAGCGGTGATACCACTCCCGGGCATCCGGCGCCCGGCCGTAATGGTGCACCGCCGCTGGAGGAAAGAGCAGCAGGTCACCGGGCTCCACGGTGAAGGCCTTGTCCCCCTGAAAGATCTGCCCCTTGCCCTTGATGGTCAGATTGACGATGAACCCCTTCATGCCGTGGGGCCTGTCGATGGTGAAATCCAGCGCGCTCCCCTGCTCGATGGGAGTAATCCCCGAGACCAGGAAGACGTCGAAGGCGTAGCCAGGCAGCAGGGGATTGAGTTGTTTCGGCTTCTCTTTTTGCATCGAGGACATGGCGGAAAACAGGGTTTCGGTAAAAAAGTCGACATGGGCCATTGTAGAGATCCGGCGTAGGAACCCCCTAAGTTCGCAAGCTGTTCGTTGTGAAATTGTTGAACTGGCTCACAGCTTGCCGGGGAAAACACCGGGCCGGCGCGAGGCCGGCCCGGTGACGAGGAAAGACATTGCTCAGATACGGGCTTTGCGCACCTGCTTGTAGCGGTCGAACAGCACGGCGGCGAGCAGGATGAGGCCACGCACCACGTACTGGGCAAACGGGGAGATGTTGAGCAGGTTCATGGCGTTCTCCATCAGCCCCAGGATCAGCACCCCGGCGATGATGTAGGAGATCTTGCCGATCCCCCCCTTCATGGAGACCCCACCCAGCACGCAGGCGGAGATCACCACCAGCTCGAAGCCGATGGAGGTCATGGGCTGACCCGAGGTCATGCGGGATGCGAGGATGATGCCGGCGAGCGAGGCGATGAGCCCGGTCATGGTGAAGATGATGATCTTGGTGCGCACCACGTTGACCCCGGCCAGACGTGCCGCCTCCTCGTTGCCCCCCATGGCCAGGGTATTGCGCCCGAAGGTGGTCTTGTTGAGCAGCAGCCCGAACAGCACGAAGCAGACAGCCGTCAGCCAGATGGGCGTCGGGATGCCGAGCAGGGCGGAGTTGCCAAGCTCGAAGAAGCCCTCCTCCACGATGCCCACCGCCTTGCCGTCGGAGATGATGTAGCCCACCCCGCGCGCCATCTGCATGGTGGCAAGGGTGGTGATGAGGGCGTTGATCTTGAATTTGGCAACGACGATGCCGTTGATGAGGCCAAAGACAAGGCCCACCGAGAGACCGGCCAGAATGCCGAGGGGGATGCTCTCGGTGGCGTTGATGCCCACTGCGCAGGCAACCCCTGAGCAGGCCACCACAGAGCCCACCGACATGTCGAACTCGCCGGAGGCGAGGCAGAACAGCATGCCGCAGGCCACCATGCCCGACATGGAGACGGCAAGCCCAAGCCCCCGCATGTTGATAAGGCTGGCGAAGTTGGGGACCAGCACGCAGGCGAGCAGGAACAGGATGGCGAAGATCACCAGCATGCCGTACTGATCCCAGATGCGGGTCAGTTGCAGGCGGGTACCGCTCGCCGCGGTGTCGTTGGCGGCTTGGCCGACCGAGGTCGTTGTTGTCATGGTATTTCTCCTGAAAATTCCGGGTGCTATCTCGTTGCGGTCAGCAGATCAACGGGCCGGCATGGCCAGATTGAGCGCCTTGACCTCGTTGGCCTCGTCGTGGGAAAGCTCGCCGGCGATCTCCCCCTCCCGCATGACCAGGATCCGGTCCGCGATGCCCAGCACCTCCGGCAGCTCGCTCGAGACCACCACCACGGCGATGCCCACCTTGGCCAGATCGTAAATCACGTTGTAAATCTCGTTCTTCGCCCCGACGTCGATGCCCCGGGTCGGTTCATCGAGCAGGATCACTTTCATGTCTTCCGACAGCCAGCGCCCCAGAATGGCCTTCTGCTGGTTGCCGCCGGAGAGGTTCATGATGGCCTGCTGGGGAGACGGGGTCTTGACCCGCATGTCGCGGATCCGCAGCCTCGCGTTCTCGTCTTCCCACTTCTGGTTGATCCAGAAGCCTCCCCACGCGTGGTGGCGGCGGGCGCTGATGTTGATGTTCTCCTGCACCGAATGGATGGGGATGATGCCGAGCGCCTTCCTGTCTTCGGTGCAGAGCATGATGCCGCTGCGAATGGCGTCGATGGGGCTCTGAATGACCACCTGTTTGCCAAACACCGATATCTCGCCCCCTCGAGGTGTCTCGGCGCCGAAGATAAGCTTCATCAGCTCGCTGCGCCCGGCCCCCACCAGCCCGAAGATGCCGAGGATCTCCCCTCTCTTTACCTCGAGCGACACCGGCGCCTTGAGGCCGGGCCCCATCAGGTGCTCCACCTTGAGGCCCGCCTCGCCAAGCGGCCTTGGGCTATAGCCATAGATGTCGGTCAGCTCGCGCCCCACCATGGTCTTGACCAGCAGATCCCGGTCCACCTCGGCCATGGAAGCGAAGGTGCGCACGAACTGGCCATCCTTGAACACCGTGATGGCATCGCACAGGGCGAAGATCTCGTCCATGCGGTGGGAGACGTAGAGAATGACCTTGCCCTCGTCCCGCAACTGGCGGATGACCCGAAACAGCTGCTCAATCTCGCGGGACGACAGGCTGCTGGTCGGCTCGTCGAAGGCGATGACGCTGGCGTCCCGGGTCAGGGCCTTGGCGATCTCCACCATCTGCCACTGCCCCAGGGACAGGTACTTGAGCGGCGTCTCGGGGGAGACGTCCATCCCGAGGCGCGCCAGCTGCCTGGCTGCATCCTGATAGAGCTTCTCCCGATCGATGACGCCGCGCCGGGTCGGCAACTGCCCCAGGTAGATGTTCTCCGCCACGCTCATTTCAGGGACCAGGTGCAGCTCCTGATAGATGATGGCAATCCCGCTCTCAAGGGCATCGACCGTGTTTTGGAACACTTTCTCCTGACCCGCCAGCTTCACCACCCCGCGGGTGGGCGCCTGAAAACCGCTCAGGATCTTGAGCAGGGTGGACTTGCCGGCCCCGTTCTCTCCCATCAGCGCGTGTACCGTGCCCTGCTGGCAGGCGAAGGAGACGTTCTGCAGCGCCTTGACGCCGGGAAACTCCTTGCTGATGCCGCAAAACTCCAGATATGGAACTTGATTCATGAGATGACTCCAGCCAGCCGGCACGGCGCACTCCGCCATGCCGGCATGGGTATCAAGGGATGGGGATCACAGCCCTTTCTTTTGCAACTCGGCCTTGAAGTTGTCGCGGGTGATGAGTACCACGTCGGTCACCTCGGTGAACTTGGCAGGCTCGGCGCCGTTGACGACCCAGTCATGGAGCATCTGGATGCTCTTGTAGCCGTGTACGTCCGGGCTGGGCAGCAGGGAGCCGAGGAAGCCGGTGGCGCTGGACTTGGAGAGCTCGTTCACCGCATCCACCCCGTTGATGCCGATGCCGATGACGTTCTCCGCCTTGAAGCCCTGCCCTTCGGTGGCGCGCACGCCGCCGAGCACCGTGTTGTCATTCATGCCGACGATGAGCCAGTTCTTGACCTCGGGGTGTTGCACCAACATGGAGTTGGCGGCATCCAGCGCCCCCGGAATGTCATTGCTCTTGGTGGGCGCGCGGAAGATCTGGCCCTCGGGGAAACCGGCGGCCTTGAGCGCGCCCAGGGAGCCCTCGACCCGGCGACGGGCGGTGTCGAGCTCATCGGCGGTGATGGCGAGCACCCCGGTGGCCTTCAGATCCCACTGGCGCTTTTGCATCTCCTTGTAGAGCTCCTGCCCCTGACGCTCGCCAATCTTGGTGGCGGCCATCATCACCAGCGGCACCTGATCCATGGGCTGGCCCTTGGCGTTGACGAACTGGTCATCCACCGTGATGACCTTCAGATCCATGCTGTTGGCCTTGGCCATGATGGCGGCACCGAGTTTGGGATCCGGAGTACAGATGACGAAGCCCTTGGCGCCATTCGCCGCCAGACTGTCGATGGCATTGAGGGTCTTCTCCCCGTCGGGGACGGCTATCTTGATCACCTCGAAGCCCAGATCCTTGCCCGCCTTGTCGGCGAAGTTCCACTCGGTCTGGAACCAGGGCTCCTCTGGCTGCTTGACCAGGTAGCCCAGCTTCAGCGCTTCGGCCGAGAAAGCAGAATTTGCCATACCAAGGGCGAACCCCATCGCGATCATGCCTTTAACGATTTTGTTCATGCGAATGTCTCCAACGGTTCTATCAATCCATGTATCCACGCAGTGCTGCTCGTTGAGTCAATCAAGTCGCAGCCATATAAAAACATGCTTAAACAGGACGTTATTGTTGTTGCTGGTTGAGCGAACCAAGTTGTAATCGTTTTCACAATTAAAAATGGAGAGCAGGATCACGCCATGAGATTGCAGCCATTTAGTCTATATAATTAGCAATTTCGTCACATATTGAATTTTAGAGAGCCGTCACCCTGTCGCACTGACAGCGTTAAAATCCATATTTCCAGCAGCCAATGGCTAACCGCCCCTCCTGCCCATCTCCTATGGTTCCCCCCAGTCACCCCTCATTGATGGTCAGGAGCACTTATGTCTGAGCACATCGTCATCGGACTCGATTTCGGCAGCGACTCGGTCAGGGCACTCGCCGTGCGCTGCCAGGACGGCGCCGAGCTGGCGACCCATGTCGTCTATTACCCGCGCTGGCAGGCTGGCCACTACTGCCAACCGGTCAACAACCAGTTCCGCCACCACCCCCTCGACTATCTGGAGTCCATGGAGCAGGCGGTGGTGGCGGTGGTGAGCCAGCTCACGCCGAGTCAGCGCACCGCCGTGCGCGGCATCGGGGTGGACAGCACCGGCTCCACCCCCGCCCCCATCGACAGAGAGGGGCGCGTGCTAGCCCTGCGTCCGGAGTTCGCCGACAACCCCAACGCCATGTTCGTGCTGTGGAAGGATCACACCGCCATCGAGGAGGCGGAGGCCATCACTGCCCTGTGCCACGGCGGCCAGTTCCCCGACTACAGCCGCTACATCGGCGGCATTTACTCCTCCGAGTGGTTCTGGGCCAAGATCCTGCACGTCTCCCGCGCCGATGCCGCCGTGCGCGCCGCCGCCTGCAACTGGGTCGAGCTGTGTGACTGGGTACCCGCCATCCTGAGCGGCACCCAGGCCCCGGCCACCCTCAAGCGCGGGCGCTGTGCCGCCGGCCACAAGTCCCTCTGGCACCCGAGCTGGGGCGGCCTGCCCCCCGCCGACTTCCTCAATGCCCTGGATCCCCTGCTGACGGAGGATCTCGACTTCCCCCTCTTTACCGACAGCTGGACCGCCGATCTCCCGGTCGGCACACTGACCCCGGAGTGGGCGGAGCGGCTGCACCTCTCCTGCGAGGTGGTGATCGCCGGCGGCGCCTTTGACTGCCACATGGGGGCGGTGGGAGCCGGGGCCGGCAACAATGCCCTGGTGAAGGTGATAGGCACCTCCACCTGCGACATCCTGATCGCCGACGAGGCCACCATAGGTGATCGGGCCATTGCCGGGATCTGCGGCCAGGTGGATGGCAGCGTGGTGCCGGGCATGGTGGGGCTGGAGGCGGGACAGTCGGCGTTCGGTGACATCTATGCCTGGTATCAGCGCCAGCTCGGCTGGCCCCTGGACAGCCTCGCCGCCCAGTATCCGGAGCTTCGCACCGCCATCGAGCGCCACAAGCAGGCCCTGTTACCCAGCCTTGCCGCCGCCTGGGATCAGCAGCGCGACCTGGCGCACCTGCCGGTGGTGCTCGACTGGTTCAACGGCCGGCGTACCCCCTATGCCAACCAGCGCCTGCAGGGCACCCTCACGGGGATCAACCTCGGCACCGATGCCCCCGATCTCTTCGGCGCCCTGGTGGCCTCCACCGCCTTCGGTGCCCGCAGCATCATGGAGTGCATGACCAGTCAGCAGGTGCCGGTGGAGCAGGTGATCGCCCTTGGCGGCATCGCCCGCAAGTCCACCACTGTGATGCAGACCTGCGCCGACGTGATGAACAGGCCCATCCAGGTGGTGGCCTCGGATCAGTGCTGCGCCCTGGGGGCGGCCATCTTTGCCGCCGTGGCGGCCGGGATCCATCCCGATGTGGCCAAGGCCCAGCACCACATGGCGAGCGCCGTGGAGCGCACCCACCAGCCACACCCCGAGCGGGTCGCCGAGTATGAACGCCTCTACCAGCGCTACCTCGCCTGGGGCGCCGCCGCCGAACCGCTCTACAACCGGGGGGTGCCGGCATGAACCTCAAGACCCTCAAGGATCAGGTGCTCGCCGCCAATCTGGATCTGCCGCGCCATGGCCTGGTGACCTTCACCTGGGGCAACGTGAGCGGCATAGACCGGGAACAAGGTCTGGTGGTCATCAAACCGAGCGGCGTCAGCTACGAGCGGATGCGGGTCGAGGACATGGTGGTGCTGGATCTAACGGGCAAGCAGGTTGAGGGCGCCTTGCGCCCCTCCTCCGACACCGCCACCCACCTGGTGCTCTATCGCGCCTATCCGGAGCTTGGCGGCGTGGTGCACACCCACTCTACCCACGCCACCGCCTGGGCCCAGGCGGGGCGCCCCATCCCCATTTTCGGCACCACCCAGGCCGACTACTTCCACGGCGAGATCCCCTGCTCCCGCCTGCTCACCCCGGGCGAAGTGGAGGAGGACTACGAGGGGCTGACCGGTCATCTCATCGTCGAAACCCTCAAGCAGACCCCCATCCTCACCATGCCGGGGGTACTGGTGGCCAACCACGGCCCCTTCAGCTGGGGCAAGAGCGCCGAGGATGCAGTACACAACGCCGTGGTGCTGGAAGAGGTGGCCCGCATGGCCTGGCTCACCGGCCAGATCAACCCGGGGGCCCGCCCCCTGCCCGATTACCTGCTGGAGAAGCACTACCAGCGCAAGCATGGCAAACACGCCTATTACGGCCAGACAAAAGCCTAAAAGAGGACAAACTCATGGAATTGATGAAACAGCTGGAAGTGTGGTTCCTGGTCGGCAGCCAGCACCTGTATGGCGCCACCACATTGAAGCAGGTGGCCGATCACGCCCACACCATCGCCAGCCAGCTCAACGAAGGGGCGAACCTGCCCCTCAAGATAGTGCTCAAACCCACCGGCACCACCCTGGATGAAATCAGCGCGGTGGCCCGGGATGCCAACCACGACCAGCGCTGCGCCGGGCTCATGGTGTGGATGCACACCTTCTCCCCCGCCAAGATGTGGATCCCGGCGCTGAGCCAGTTGCAAAAGCCCCTGCTGCAGTTCCACACCCAGTTCAACCGGGATCTCCCCTGGAGCGAGATCGACATGGACTTCATGAACCTGAACCAGACCGCCCACGGCGGGCGCGAGTTCGGCTTCATGGGGGCCCGCCTGCGGCTGCCCCGCACCGTGGTGGTGGGTCACTGGCAGGATGAAGAGGCCAGACAGAAGATTGGCAACTGGATGCGCATCGCCGCCGCCATCCACGACAGCCGCCACCTCAAGATTGCCCGTTTTGGCGACAACATGCGCAACGTGGCGGTCACCGAGGGCGACAAGATTGAGGCCCAGATCCAGTTCGGCTACCAGGTGAACTACCACCCGGTCGGCGATCTGGTCAAGGTGATCGATGCCGTGCCCAAGAGCGACATCGAGGCGCTGCTGGCCGAATATGAGGCGACCTACACCCTGACCGAGGCGGTGCACGCGGGTGGGGGGCTTCGTGCCTCCCTGTATGAAGCGGCGCGCCAGGAGCTGGGGATGAAGAAGTTCCTCACCGACGGTGGTTTTGGCGCTTTCACCACCACCTTCGAAGATCTCTATGGTCTGCACCAGCTGCCGGGCCTCGCCTGCCAGCGCCTGATGGAGCAAGGCTTCGGTTTTGGGGCAGAAGGGGACTGGAAGACCGCGGCCCTCTTGCGCACCCTGAAAGTGATGGGATATGGCCTTGCGGGGGGTGCCTCCTTCATGGAGGACTACACCTACCATCTGGAAGCGGGCAACAACCTGGTGCTGGGGGCCCACATGCTGGAAGTCTGCCCCTCCATCGCCGCAGGCAAACCCGTGCTGGACGCCCAGCATTTAGGCATAGGCAAGAAGGCCGATCCGGCCCGCCTGCTGTTCGCGGCCCCGGCGGGCAAGGCGGTCAACGCCAGCCTCATCGATCTCGGCAACCGCTTCCGTCTGGTGGTCAATCAGCTGGAAGTGGTGGACCTGCCAGAGGCCATGCCGAAACTCCCGGTGGCCAGCGCCCTGTGGAAACCCCTCCCGGACCTGCAGACCAGCGCCGAGGCCTGGATCCTTGCGGGCGCCGCCCACCACTCGGTGTTCACCCAGGCGGTGGACATCGAGCAGCTGCGCACCTTCGCCGACATCATGGGCATCGAGTTTGTGGTCATCGACGAGCATACCCGCATCCCCGCGCTCAAGGAGCAACTGCGCTGGAACGAGGTCTACTACAAGATCTGCCAGTGACCCTTTAATCGGCAAGCGGCCATCACCATGACTGTATGGATATGGTATTCGCCTGACAACAGCCCCGCCCGCGGGGCTGTTTCATTTCGCGTCCCCTCAGGGATGACCCTCCTCCCCCTCCAGCAGCCAGTGACAGACTCGCTGCACCCCGTGGCGCCGGCTGTCGGGGCGGGCGAGCAGGGCGTATTCGTGATCCGTCTCCAGCACGGGAGCAAAGGGGGCGACCAGGGCGCCGCTCTCCAGCTCCTCGGCCACTATGGTGGGATCCCCGAGAGAGAGGCCAAACCCCTGCAAGGCGGCATTCATCGCCAAGTCCAGGGTATCGAACAGCTGCCCCCCCTGGGGCTGCCAGGGGATGTCGAGGAAGGCGGCAAACCAGTTGCGCCAGTCCCGCCTATCGGCGCTGGCATGGATGAGGGGCAGCAGGGGCAGCTCGTTCAGGTCGCGCTCGAACAGACGATGCTTGGCAGCAAACGCCGGGGCGCAGACCGGGGTCAGCCGTTCCCGAAACAGGGGCTGGCTGTGGGGATAGCGCCCCAGGCAGGGCTGGTAGACGATGGCGAGATCGAAGGGCTCCCGGGAGAAGTCGATGCCATGGCTGTGGCTGCCACGCACCTCCACCGCCTCCCCCTCGAACGCCTGCAACCGCCGCAGCAGCCAGCGGCTGGCGCAGGAGGGCACCTTGATGCTGATCGCCTGCTCGTGGGGCAGGGCCTGCAAGGCGCTGAGCCCCTCCCCCATGCGGGCCAGCCCTTCACGAACGAAAGGCAGCAGCCGCTCGGCGGCGGGGGTCAAGGTGAGGCAACGGGTGCCGCGCACGAACAGCAGGTGGCCCAGGCGCGCCTCCAGCTGGGCGATCTGCTTGCTCACCGCCCCCTGGCTCACGCACAGCTCGTCGGCGGCCAAGGTAAAACTCAGGTGGCGGGCAGAACACTCGAAGACCTGCAGGCCATAGAGAGGCAACTGAGTACGCGGCTGGGTGGACAACATGACAAGCCTCCATGCTTGAGAAAAACTCATGCATACCATGCCGAATAATCCGTTGTCCGGCAAGCCTTGGGGGGGCTAAAAAGGGACCTCTTTCACACACGCAGGTGACGGCGCCATGTCCATTCCCCAGGTTTCCAGCAAACTGCCCCAGGTGGGCACCACCATCTTCACCGTGATCGGGGATCTGGCCGCCCGCCATCCCAGCATCAACCTCTCCCAGGGGGCGCCGAGCTTCCCCTGCGATCCCGAGCTCATCCGGGTGACCCACGAGGCCATGCTGGCCGGTGAAAACCAGTACGCCCCCATGACGGGGCTGCCTGCCCTGCGCGAACAACTGGCGGCCAAGATTGCAGCCAGCTACGGCCATCACTATGACGCGGGCGAGGAGATCACCATCACCGCCAGCGCCAGCGAAGCCCTGTTCTGCGCCATCACCGCCCTGGTTCACCCCGGCGACGAGGTGATCATGTTCGAGCCGGCGTTTGACAGCTACCGCCCCATGATCCAGTTGCAGGGAGCCACCCCTGTGGTGATCGCCCTCAAGGCGCCGGATTTCGCCATTCCCTGGGACGAGGTGGCCGCCCGCATCACCCCCCGCACCCGCATGATAGTGCTCAACACCCCCCACAACCCCACCGGCACCGTCTGGCAGGCAGGGGATCAGGAGCGCCTCGCCCGCCTGGTGCGCGGCACCGACATCCTGATCCTCTCGGACGAGGTGTACGAGCACGTGGTGTTCGACGGCGCCCTGCACCAGAGCGTCATCCGCTATCCGGAGCTGGTGGAGCGCTCCGTCGCCGTCTTCTCCTTCGGCAAGACCTTCCACGTCACCGGCTGGCGGGTGGGCTACTGCGTGGCTCCCCGTCCCCTGATGGAGGAGATCCGCAAGGTGCACCAGTTCGCCATGTTCGCCGCCGACACCCCCATGCAGTACGGCTTCGCCCACCTGTTGCAGCAACCGGCCCACTATCAGGGGCTGGCAGCCTTCTACCAGCGCAAGCGCGACCTGCTGACCTCGGCCCTGGCCGGTTCGCGCCTGACCCTGCTCCCCTCGGCGGGCAGCTTCTTCATGCTGGCAAGCTACGAGCGGGTAAGCGACGAGCCGGACAGCCTGTTCGTGCAGCGGCTCATCCGCGATCACGGGGTCGCCACCATTCCGGTCTCCGCCTTCTATCACGACGGCACGGATCAAAGAGTCATCCGCCTCTCCTTCTCCAAGGATGACGACACCCTCCTGGCGGGCGCCGAGCGCCTGTGCGCCGTCTAGGGGGCTCCATGGATTCACTGCGCGTTGCCGTCCTCCAGATGGTCTCCGGGGATGACCTTGACCACAACCTGACCCAGGCCGAGGCGCTGCTGCGTCAGGCCGCGGCCGAGGGGGCAGAACTGGCCCTGCTGCCCGAATACTTCTACCTGATGCCGGTTGATGAGCGGGCGCGGGTGGCCCTGGCCGCCCCCGCTGGCGATCACCCCCTGCTGGCCTGGGTACAGAGGCTGGCCCGGGAGCTCGGCGTCTGGATCCTGGCCGGCACATTGCCGCTTGCCAGCCACGAGCCCGGCAAGATGCACAACAGCAGCCTGCTCATCGACCCGCAAGGGCAGCTCGCAAGCCGCTACGACAAGCTGCACCTGTTTGGCTTTTGCACCGGGCAGGAGCAGTATGACGAGGCCGCGACCATGACCCCGGGCCGGGAGGTGGTGAGCCATCCCCTGCCCTGGGGCGTGCTGCGCCTCGGGATCTGCTACGACCTGCGCTTCCCGGAGCTGTTTCGCCTGGGGCCCGCCCCCGATTTCATCGCCCTGCCCGCGGCCTTCACCCACACCACCGGGCTCGCGCACTGGGCGCTGCTGCTGCGGGCCCGGGCGGTGGAAAACCTGGCCTTCGTGTTTGCCAGTGCCCAGGGGGGACACCACCCCGGTGGGCGGCGCACCTTCGGCCACAGCATGATCATCGATCCCTGGGGCCGGATACTGGCCCAGGTAGAGGAGGGTCAGGGCCTGGCCATCGCCACCCTGGATCTGGCAGCACAGCGCACGGTGCGCAACCAGTTGCCGGCCCTAACCCATCGCAAGATAGCCGTCGGCCCTTGAGGCCGGCACCCTTTAGCACGCTAGGAATGACACCACACTTCAAGGGACTGACCATGAAACTCAACACACTGATGATGCTGATGGCCCTGGCCACCGCCGGCCAGGCCGCCGCCAAACCCCTGGTGATCGCCACCGATGCCACCTATCCCCCCTTCGAAATGGTCGACAGCAGCGGCAAGCTCGGCGGCTTCGAGGTCGATCTGGCCTATGCCCTGTGCGCGGCCATGAAGACCGAGTGCGAGGTGATCAACCAGCCCTGGGATGCCCTGCTGCCCGGCCTGCAGGTGCGCAAGTACGACGCCATCATGTCCTCCATGAACATCACGGACGAGCGGCGCCAGAAAGTGGACTTCAGCCAGGTCTACTACATGATGCAGAACCGCTTCGTGGGGCGCAGCGACAAGGCCGCCGACTTTGCAGACGATCCGGCCCACTTCAAGGGCAAGGTGATCGCGGTGCAGGAGGGCACCCCCCAGGACAACTTCGTCACCGCCCGCTATGGCGAGGTGGCCAAGATCAAGCGCTACGTCAACGCCCAGTCCCCCATGCTGGATCTGCAGTCCGGCCGCGCCGACTACACCTTCGGCAACATGGTGCAGTTGAAGGTGGGCTTCCTCGACAAGGAGATGGGCAAGCAGTTCGCCTTCGTCGGTCCCCAGTTCAACGGCACCCAGGACAAGATCCTGGGAGAAGGGGTGGCGGTGGCCCTTCGCAAGCACGATGACAAGCTCAAGGCCCGCTTCGATGCCGCCATCGAGAGCGTCAAGACAGACGGCACCTTCAACACCCTGCTCAAGAAGTACCAGCTCGAAGATCTGCTCTGATCCCGGCATGCCGGCCCCCTGGACAGTTGCAAGGGGCCACGGCAACAGGGCGGCCATTGGCCGCCCTGTGTCGTTTTCCCGGCCTCTCGCCGTTATTGGGCCAGGCCCAGGTGCCCGGCAATCTCCTGATACAGGGTCTGGTAGTTGTCGTCGAAGTGGTGGGAGCCCGGCAGGGTCACCGTCGTCACGTTCGGCTGCTGCAAGCGCGGACAGAGTTTGACCGGGGAGTCGTCCTCCGCTCCCTGCACGCAGAGCAGCGGCAGAGTCTGGATCCGTGTCACCTCCGGCAGGGTGGGATAGCGGCCCCCCTTGTCGTGCACCACCATGTCGCTGACATGGATCTCGAAATCCGACGCCGTCGAGGGGGAGAGCATCACGGCCCCCGCCAGGCTGTCGCGATAGGCTGGCGGCAGACGATTGATGACGAAGGGCACTATCTCGGCACCAAAGGAGAAACCCACCAGCAACCAGCGCTGGCGCCCCCAACGGGACTGGTACTCGGTGAGGATGCGCACCAGATCCGCCGTCGCCTGCTCCGGCGTCTTCTTCTTCCAGTAATAGGAAAGCGAGCTCCAACCCACCACCGGCATGCCGTGGGCCTGCAACTGGGCGCTGAGCCCCTTGTCCAGCGCCGCCCAGCCGCCATCCCCGCTCATGAAGACCACCATGGGGGAAGACGAGGCTTGCGCCACCGGCAACTCCACCAGCCCCAGATCCGCGCCGACCCGCCCCGGCTGGGCGGCCACTGCCGGCAAGGTGAACGAAGAGACGAAACAGCAAATCAACAGCAACAACATGGCTCTCATGGGCCAACTCCTATTTCTTCATGAGCCCGAAGGGGCCGCGACTGATGAGGGAGACGAGGTGAGTCAGGGTGCGGGGCAGCACCAGATGACCGGTACAGAGCAGGTAGCGGGGCTCCCACCTTGGGCCGAACTTCTCCTTGTAACGCCGCAATCCCTGGAAGTTGTAGAAACGGCTGCCTCGGGTGAACAGGGTGTTGCCAAGGCGGGCCCAGTAACCGCCGAGGGGGTTGTCGTTGAAGCCTGACATGGGGGCCATCCCCAGGTTGAAGCTGGCATACCCCTCCTGCTTGCCCCACAGCAGGAGCTCGACAAACAGGAAATCCATGACAGGCGCCGCCCCTGTGTCCAGGCTGTAGCGCATCAGATCGATGGAGAGGCTCTCCTTGTTGTCGCTGGTCCAGAGGTTGGCAAACCCGACGATCTGCCCCTCCCGCCGCACCAGCGCCATCGGGTTGAGGGTGAGGTAGGCAGGATCGAAACTGCCCACGGAGAAGCCCTTCTCCCTGCCCTGCTTGCTGTGCAGCCAGCTGTCGGAGATCCCCTTCAACTCGGGCAGCAGGGGGGCAATCTCACCGGGGGCCACCACCTCGAAGCGCAGCCCTTCCCGCTTGCCCTTGGCGTGGCTCTGGCGCAGGTTGCGCAGGCGACTGCCGGCGAGATCGAAGCTCGGCAGATCCACGATGGCCTCCTCCCCCAGTTTGAAGGGGATGAGCCCGAGATCCAGATAGACAGGCAGATATCGGGCCGACACCTGGTAGAAGACCGGGCTGACGTCGTGCTCGTCACAGCGCTCGCGAAACTGCCAGAGCAGCTCCTCCACGAGGGAGGGCTGGCCGACGGGATCCCCCATCACTATCCAGCTGCTGCCCTCGGCCCCGTACATGAGGAAGGCCTCGCCGCTTGGGTGGAACAGCAGGGACTTGTCCCCGAGCTGGGCCAGGTAGCCGTGGCCTCCCCCTGCCCGCATCACCAGCCCATGGGCACGGGAGAGCGCCTCGGCATCCGGCTTGCCGACGGCCAGGCGCAAGGGAGCCAGCAGATGGGCCACCCCGACCACCGCCAGCACCCCGATGACGCTCCCCATGGCGCGCAGGGCACGGGAGGCGGCCCCGGGCCCGTGGGCCGAGACGTGCAGCCAGAGGGAGGGGTCGTACTCCACATGGCGGTAGGAGAAGAGCAGCAACCACAAGGCCCCCAGCAGCACGGCCCCCACCGACATCAGCCAGGAAGGGGTGAAGCGGGCGTGAAGCAGGGAACCCTTGCGATAAAAGAGGGGGCGGCAGGGGGTGATGATGAGCAAGAAGCCCCCGAGCAGCAGGGCCGACTCCCAGTCAAACCCCTTGAACAGGGAGAACAGCATGCCAAGCCCCAGCAGCCACTGGGTGATCCTGAATGCCCCGTCATGACGGCGGTAGAGGCTGTGGGCCAGCAACAGCAGCAACACGCCGCTGACGCTGCCGAGCACATGGGAGAGCTCCAGCAGGTGCAGGGGCAGCACCTGCAGGAAGGCTTCGATGCGCCCCTTCATGGTCGGGATCATCCCGGAGCAGAGCAGCAGGGTGCCCGCCGCGAAGGTGCCCATGCTCACCAGGGCGGGCACAAACTCCCGGGTCGCCATCATCACTCCCTGCAACCGGTGTAGGCGGGCCCGCTGTTGCAGCAGCTCCTGACCTGCGAACAGCAGCAGGGCACAGAGGAAGGGCAGGAAGTAGTAGGTGCAGCGGTAGATAAGCAGGGAGGCGAGCAGCTTGTCCACCGGCAGATAGTAGGTGAGCAGCAGGCTCATGCTCGCCTCGAAGACCCCGATGCCCCCCGGCACATGGGCCAGCACCCCGAGCAGGCTGGAGAGCACGAAGGCACTGAGCAGTACCGGATAGGGCACGCTGCCCGATGGCAGCAGCACATAGAGCACGGCGGCGGCGGCCATCCAGTCGAGCAGGGCGATAAGCAGTTGCAGCAGGCGGTATCTGATGCGCGGCAGCAACAGCGGGTGTCCGCGCCAGACCAGGGCTGCCCCCGGCCACACCAGATATGCCAGCACCGTCAGCAGGGCCAGGCCCCCCGCCAGTTGCAACAACCCGGTCGCCCAGCGGGGCCAGTCCACCAGCAGGGCCGCCCCCTGCCCCAGCAGCAGGGCACTGCCCCCCCAGCCCAGCAGACCAAGGAAGAAGGTGATGGAGCAAAAGAGGATCACCCTGGCCACCTCCCCGGTGCCAAGCCCCAGGGAGGAGTAGAGCCGGTAGCGTACCGAGGAGCCGGTGAGCAACGCAAAGCCCAGGGTGTTGGAGAAGGTGTAGGCGATGAAGGAGGTCATCCCCACCTGCTGCCAGGGCAATCGCTTGTCCAGCACCTTCAGGGCCAGCAGATCGTAGCAGCAGAGGCAACCATAGCTGAGCAGGGTGAGCAGCAGGGCCCCCCCCAACTGCGGCAAGGGTTGTGACCAGATGGCCTGGCGGATGTCGTGCCAGTGCCACAGGTGGGTCAAATGATAGAGGACGGTCAAGGCCGCCCCCAGCAGCAGCAGGCTGCACAGGGGGCCTATCCAGATCAACAGCTGACGCCGCATTCAAGATTCCTGTCAAAAAGCGTGGAGAAAGAGAGCCTCCGAAAGCGGGCGGACAAGGCGCCCTCCCGGAGTGACTCCCCCACAGGCGGCGCGTGACGCCGCACGTTCACGGGGGCAATCCTATGATTTACCAGGCCCTGCCCGCTCGCCACTTTTCTTCTGTAACCTTATGTACAGGCAGACAAAACATCCCCGTCCGGGATAGAGGCAGGAGACGCCATGACACCCTCCCCCCTGATAAGACGCTTCCCCCAAAACGCCCAGGGGCGCGATCTGGCCGTCGGCGACATCCACGGCCACTTCGCCCTGTTGCAGCAGGCCCTCGACACCCTGGATTTTGATCCCGCCCGGGACCGTCTCTTCAGCGTCGGGGATCTGGCGGATCGCGGGCCCGAGTGCAGCGAGGTGATCCACTGGCTGGCCAGACCCTGGTTTCACCCGGTCTGCGGCAATCACGACGACTACGTCTGCCGTTACGAGAGCTGCGATCGGGAGAACTGGATCCGAAACGGCGGCGGCTGGTTTCAGCAGCTGACCCCTGCCGAGCAGGCGGCGTTCGCCGTCCACTACCGCAGCCTGCCCCTGGCCATCGAGGTGGCCACCACGGCCGGCCCCGTCGGGCTGCTTCACGCCGATTGCCCCTTCTCCTCCTGGCAGGGGCTGCTGGACCAACTCGATGCCGGGGTGAGCGGCGGACGGCTTCGGGCCATCAAGAACGTCTGCCTCTGGTCAAGGCGCCGTATCGAACGGCTGGACGAGGACGGGGTCGCGGATCTCGCCGCCCTGGTGGTGGGCCACACTCCGGTGAGGGTGCCGGTGCGCCTTGGCAACGTCCACTACATCGACACCGGCGGCTGGTATCCCGAGGAGGGCGGCTACTTCACCCTGCTGGACCTCAATACCCTGACCCCTCACTTTCCCCTGCCCTGAGCCGGACCGATGGGATGACCAGGCTCACGGACAACGCCCACTGCCCATTAAAGCGCCAGGCGAACGCCCCGGACTTCGCTCTGCCAGCGCGATGGTTTACCATGCAGGCAATTGCGGTGCATGGCACCCCCACCCAGGCGCCAGGCGCCGCCGTCATCGGATACTCCTTTCGAGCAACATGAGCACATCAGCGCACCCGGCCAGCGGGCCCACCTTCTACTTCCACGTTTTGCAATATCTCTTTTTTAATGCTTTGATTTGCATGGGCTTATGGCTTTAATGCCGGTAGTGTTGGTACACAATTGGGACATGGTGAAATTTGAGGGCATTGCTACAGATAGCAACGCTGTTCGTGTGAGTAACTGAAGGGTCAGGACTTCATCCGCTTTGGCCGCAAAAAAAACCAGTAAAGCCAGTCCGCTGTTTCATATGTGAAACACATCATGCAGAAGTTCGTGACCATAAACTGCAGAAGTTCAATTTGTAGTTATATTTCAATACATTGCGGCAAAATTTAAACGAAACCAAACGAGTCCACAAAGCTCATCTATGTAGAAAGCACCAATCAACAGCCCATAGACCAACCGCATTCGGTCATCCCGGCCCAGCAATACACCGAGCAATATCTCGCCGCTTGCCGGGTCGACCCCATGCCAAAAACACCAAATGGCGCTTCCGCCACATCCTGCCTAGCTAGTTCTTACGCTTAGCTGCGAGAGATGGGCGAGACCTGTGGGAAACGCCCGATGGCGCGATTGATGCGGCATGATGGTTTACATTCACACACAGGCTACCACCACCATCCCATGACTGATGGATCGATAGGTTTGTTGCTGCTTGCGCAGTTCGATAATCCCTGTTGGCGCTGGTCATCGATGGCATGAGGGCAAGAAGAGTGACCGAGCAAGCCATCAGGTCCCTCCTTACGATATCGAGTGAGCCACTTGTCAGCTGCTCGGGTAGTGACCCGGCAGCGTGAGCCGCCTCTTCAACACGCAGGCCCTGTTCAAGGATGCGCCGGACAAGAAGCTGTCGACCAAGGACGGTTAAGCGGGCATTTTTATGGTTGTTCACTCGCACATCTCCGGCGATTAGTTTGGTTGGCGCCTCCAATTCCCCTGGAATGCCCCGAGTAAACAACCTACAGAGAGAGCACAGCTAGGGAGACCAAATTACTCCCCTATATACAGAACCCCCGATGTACCACATCGGAGGCTCTTAGTGATTAGAAGATGCTCAGAGCATATGAACGGAGGCGGTGTTGGTGGTACCGCTCGGTACAAGGGCACCGGAGACCATGACAACCACATCACCCTTCACGCCCATGCCGATTTCCAGCGCGGCTTCTTTGCCGATGCGATAGAAGTCGTCGGTGGAGGCGATGGAGTCAACCACGTGAGCAACCACACCCTTGGTCAGCACCAGCTGGGCAGCGGTCTTCTTGTTGGTGGTGATGGCCAGGATCCAGGCTTTCGGGAAGTACTTGCGAATGGCCTTGGCAGACTTGCCGCCTTCGGTGGCAACCACGATCAGCGGGGCGTCCAGCTTCTCGGAGGTCTCGACCGCGCCTTTGCAGACCGCTTCGGTGATGCGCAGCTTGTTGCTGTCGTTGGCAGCAGACAGGTTGGACGGCATCACGGCATCGGTACGCTCGCAGATGGTGGCCATGATGGTCACGGCTTCCAGCGGGTACTTGCCCTTGGCGGACTCGCCGGACAGCATGACTGCGTCGGTACCGTCCAGGATGGCGTTGGCCACGTCGCCAGCTTCGGCGCGGGTCGGACGCGGGTTCTTGATCATGGAGTCCAGCATCTGGGTGGCGGTGATGACCACTTTGCGGGCTTTGTTGCACTTCTCGATGATCATCTTCTGGGCGAAGATCACTTCTTCTACCGGGATCTCGACACCCATGTCGCCACGGGCAACCATGATGCCGTCGGAGACAGCCAGGATCTCGTCGAAGTTGTCCAGGCCTTCCTGGTTTTCGATCTTGGAGATGATCTGGATGTTCTCGCCGCCGTGGGCTTTCAGGTGCTCACGGATTTCCAGCACGTCTTCTTTCTTACGAATGAAGGAGGCAGCAACGAAATCAACGCCTTGCTCGCAACCGAAGATGAGGTCGCGCTTATCTTTCTCGGCCAGGGCCGGCAGCTTGATGGAGACGCCCGGCAGGTTGATGCCCTTGTTCTCGCCCAGGTCACCGTTGTTGAGCACTTTACAGATCACTTCGCGCTCGGTGATTTCGATGACGTCCAGGCCAATCAGGCCGTCGTCAACCAGGATGCGGTTGCCGACGCGCAGGTCGCTGGCAAAGCCGGCATAGGTGACGGCGACTTTGTCTTTGTTGCCCACCACGGTCTGGTCGGTGGTGAAGGTGAAGGTCTGGCCGGCGACCAGGGAGACGTCGTTGCCGCCTTCGAGCTTGATGGTGCGGATTTCCGGACCCTTGGTGTCCAGCAGGATGGCTGCGTGCTTGCCGGTTTCGGCCATGACAGCGCGCAGGTTGCTGATGCGACCACCGTGTTCGGCGTAGTCGCCGTGGGAGAAGTTCAGGCGCATGACGTTCATGCCGGCATCCAGCATCTTGCCCAGCATTTCTTTGGATTCGGTCTTGGGACCGATGGTGCAGACGATTTTGGTCTTTTTCATGTCAGTCTTCATGGTGCTATTGTCATCTCTTTAACGTGAAATAGTCAGCGGGTACGGGCAAAGGCGGCCAGCGCCGGCAATCCTCTGCCCTCCCGATCAAACAGAGCCTGGTTTTCCCAGCCATTACCGAGGGGTTCGTCTATCCCGAGAAACGCCATACCGGCGTGACTGGCCCAACTGTCGCCAGGGACCCGGATCCAGCCCGGCTCCCAGTAGACAAACCCGAGTCCGAGCCGATCTGGCACCTCTGCGATTGCAGCACGTAGGGCATCGAGAAACGCCAGTTGCCCCTCGGGCGTCGCTGCAAACCCACCGCGCCCGGCCTCCTGCTCACCGAAAGCATTACGGACCCCATCCTGGTTGACGGTGTCGTGACCATAGGCGGTCTCGACCACCAACAGCGGACGCCGGATCTGGGTGGCCAGACTGTTCATGGTGCGCGAGAGGTCACCCAGGGATCCGTGCCAGTAGGGGTAGAATGAGAGTCCCACCAAGTCGAACGGCACATCGCGCGCTTGCATCGCCTTGAACCAGCGCAGGCACTGGGCCTCATCGCCCCCTTCGGCCAGATGCAACATCAAGCGAGGGCGGATCCCCCCCTCGCTGCCGGATCGGATCCCAGCAATGGCCGCCTTGAGCAGGAGGGCCAGGCGATCGAACTCGGCTTCTTCCCGCCGGTGCAATCGCCCCTGTGGCCACAGCATGCCATTATTGAGTTCATTGCCGACCTGCACCATCTGCGGTGGCACCCCAGCCTCACGCAGGCGACGCATCACGGTTGCACTGTAATCATGCAGCACCGCTGCCAGGTCGGCGTCCGATTTGCCCAGCCAGGCGCGTGGCGTGTGTTGCTTGCCCGGGTCGGCCCAGAAGTCGCTGTAGTGAACATCGAGCAGCCAGGGCAAGTTGAGAGCACGGCTGCGCTGTGCCAGTGCAATCACCCTTTCCAGATCGTTGCTGCCACCGCCAAAGGGCTCCCCCTTGGCCGAGTAAGGGTCTACCCACAGCCGCAAGCGCACTAGGTTGAGGCCACGCTCACGCATCAGAGTCAGCAGATCCCCCTGCCGCGTTCCGTCCTGATAGTGCACACCTAGGCGCTCGAGTTCAGCCAGTGTAGATACATCCGCCCCGCGGATGGGCAGGTTGAGAGGTGCTTGGGCAGCCCCGGCGCTGAGGGCTCCCAGCATGACCAGCAGTGGCCAGCTCAGCGGGGGACGCATTCTAGTGCTGCTCCGGCTCGTGCAGCTCGAACCACTGACCGAGCTCGCGACGCAGGTTGTCCGAGCGCTTGCCGAAGATGGCCTGTACCTCGTCGCCGATGATGATGACGCCGATGGCGCCGAGATGCTGCAGAGCCTCGCTGTCGACCGACTGCAGGGCATTGACCCTGACCCGCAGCCGGGTCAGGCAGGCGTCAAAGCCCACTATGTTGTCGCGCCCACCAAAGGCAGCGATGAGCGCGGTAATGGCCGCCTCGTCCAGCCCGGAGAGCGGCGCCTCGGCCGATTTCTCCCCCTTGTGGCCGAGGGCGGCAGCGAACAGCCGCTTGAAATCCTGCATCTTGACCATTTGAACCTCCTAAACGTGAAAAAAGAGGGCGGAGCCACTGGCTCCGCCCCGCGATTAACGGGCGCGACGCAGCACCCGGCAGCCAAATGGCGGCAGCACCAGCGAGTCACTCAGCGCCTCACCACTCACCATGTCACTGTGACCACCCGGCAGCGTGACCAGACGCTCGGCGTTGGCGAAGTTTTGTACGAACACGAACACCTGTTCACCGTCGGTGCGACACTGGGCGGTGACCCCCTCCGGCAAGGCTGGCAAAGCACGCGGCAGGGCCAGGGTCTCGATGAGATGGCCAAAGAAGTCGCGTTGGAACGCCAGATCATTTCGCGAGGCGACATAATAGGCGCGACCTGTCCCGTGCTCGTTGACCGTCACCGCCGGACGTCCGGCATAAAAGTCACCGTCATAGCTGGCCAGGGCCCTCGCGCCTTCCAGGTGGATGAGATCGCAAAGGTGAGTGACTTCGTAAGGGCCGCAGAGTCCGGCTTCGTTGCCAGCAAGACCCGAGACGGCGTTACGTTCCTCGTCATAGAGACCGTCTATCTCCTCTGCCCAGATCCCAAGGACCGGGCGCAGCGGCCCTGGGAATCCCCCCAGGTGACAGAGATCGGTCTCGTTGACGATGCCGCTCCAGTAAGTGGTAACAAACTGCCCACCTCGTTTGACAAAGGCGTCAACCCGTTCGGCAAAGCCATCGCGCACCATGTAGAGCATGGGGGCGATAACCAGGTCATAGCCATCGAGCGTGCAGTCGGCATTGATGACATCCACCGCCACCCCTGCCTCCCAGAAGGGGCGGTAGTGCTCGGCCACCGTCTTCTCATAGAAGAGACCGGCATTGCGCGGGCCCTGGGCGTTATCCATGGCCCAACGACTCTCCCAGTCGAAGATGATGGCCACTTTCGCCTCAATACGGCTACCCGCAACCTCAGGCAACTTGGCCAGTATCTCGCCAAGTGCTTGCACCTCTCTGCCCACCCTGGTGTCGATGTGACCGACGTGATCGACCACGGCACCGTGGAACTTCTCGACCGAACCGCGGCTCTTGCGCCACTGGAAGTACTGCACCGAGTCGGAGCCGTGAGCCACCGCCTGCAAGGAGGAGAGGATGTGCATCCCCGGCTTCTTGAGCTTGCTGATGGGCTGCCAGTTGGTCAGGCTCGGTGTCGATTCCATCAGGAAGAAGGGCTTACCTCCCTTGAGGGTTCGCATCAGGTCGTGATACATGGCGGTATAAGCCGCAAGGGTCGAGTCATCGCCACTGTTGTGCCACAGGGGGTAACTGTCCCAGGAGATGAAATCGATCACCTTGGCCAACTGCCAGTAGTCATAGTCGTAGAAGTACTCCATGAAGTTGGTGGTGGTCGGCAGGCTCGGGTTGACCGCCTTCAAGGGTTTGATCTCCTCGCCACAGAAATCGCTTACCTGGGCTGTATTGAAACGCTTCCAGTCGAGGTTGAGGCCGTGGATCGAGCTTTCCCCGATGGGGGACGGGGATTCGATCTGTGACCAGTCGGTGTAGGTGTGGCTCCAGAAGCTGCTCCACCAGGCGTGGTTGAGCGCTTCTATGCTGCCATAGCGGGCCTTGAGCCAGTCACGGAAGCGCCCCTGGCATAGCTCGCAGTGGCACTCGCCCCCGTACTCGTTGGAGATGTGCCAGGCGATGACACCGGGGTGACGAGCGTAGCGTTCGGCAAGTGCGCCGTTGATGGCACGCACCTTGTCACGATAGACAGGCGAGCTCATGCAGTGATTATGACGACCACCGTGCAGTGCCTTCACACGTTCCTTGCTGACCCGCAGCACCTCGGGATAACGCTGGGAAAGCCAAGCCGGGCGAGCACCACTTGGTGTGGCGAGGAAAACTGACACACCGTTTTCGTGCAAACGATCGAGCACCGTATCGAGCCAGCCGAATTCATAGCGCCCCTCTTGTGGCTCCAGGGAAGACCAACTGAAGATGCCGACCGACATAACGTTGCAGCGGGTCTGCTTCATCATCTCGAGATCGCGCTCGAACACCTGGGGATCATCCAGCCACTGATCCGGGTTGTAATCAGCACCATGCAGCAGAGCGGGCACCCGTTCACTGAGCGGGGGAAACTTGAACATCACACATCTCCTAAAACGAGGGGGCGCCGGCCATGGCCGGTCGCCCTATCGGTTGAAACCGGGTCAGTTGAATACCTTGATCGAGGGGAGCACATGGCCGGAGCAGTCAAACAGCGCCTGGTTCTCCCGGGCATTGCCTTCTTTCCAGTCGTCGTTGTTGTACTTCATCCCAGCCTTGGTGGCCCAAGTGGCACCAGGGGTTGGCAGCCACGCTGGCTCCCAGTAGAAGACTCCCTTGCCACGCCCGTCCGGTACCGCCACCACGCTCTTGATCAGATCGCGCAGGAAGTCGGCCTGCCCCTGTACGCTGGCCGGGTAACCACCGTCGCTCGCCTCCTTGGCAGTGAAGTTGTTCTCGGCGTTGTCGCAGTTCTCCGTGGTGTAGCCGTAGGCGGCCTCGACCACGATCACATCCTTGCCATAGCGCTTGCTGATGTCATCCATGTTGGCCTTGAGGGCACTGATGGGGCCATTCCAGTAGGTGTAGAAGGAGAGTCCGATGATATCGAAGGGCACCTCGCGCTTGGCGACTTCATCAAACCACCAGACGAAGGTGTCGTTTTTGGTGCCCTCAGCCAGATGCAGCATCACCTTGATATCTTTGCCGTGCTCTTTCACAGCACGTACACCAGCCTTGAGCAGTGTGGCCAGGCGATCAAACTCCCCACCGTTTTGCCCCCAGCTCTTGCCCTCTGGCCACAGCATGCCACCGTTGATCTCGTTGCCGACCTGCACCATGTCAGGCATCACACCGGCCTTTGCCAGGGCATCCATGCTTTCCTTGGTATGGGCGTAAACGGCATCCGCCAACTGCTCGACTGACATCGTACGCCACGCCTTGGGCTTGTTCTGGCGGCCCGGATCCGTCCAGAAATCGCTGTAGTGGAAATCGAGCAGGAACTTCATACCAAGGGCCTTGGCACGCTTGGCAAGCGCTATCGTTGCAGCCAGATCGTTGTTACCACCGCCGTAAGGCTTGCCGTCAGCATCCTTGGGGTCTACCCACAGGCGCAGGCGAATGTAGTTAAAGCCGTTCTCCTTGAGGATTGCCATGGCGTCCTGTTGCTTGCCACTGGCATCAAAGAACTTGCCACCAAATTTCTCTACTTCGGCCAACATGGAGACATCAGCCCCCTTGATGAACTCCTGCGGTACCACAACTGGTTGCACCACCACATTTTCGGCAGCCACGGCGGGGGCATGCATACCCAACATGCCGGTGGCGAGCAGTGCCGCCATCACCAGCGTCTTCTTGATTTTCATGTCGAACGTCCTGTTTAACGGATTAACCTTTGGTCCCACCTGCGGTAAGACCGGAAACGAAGTACTTCTGCAAGGAGAGGTACAAGATGGCCACCGGCACCGCGATGAGCACAGCTCCCGCCGCATAGGTGGTGTAGCTGGCCCCCATCTTCTGGGCGACCAGGTTGTAGAGACCAATGGGCAGGGTGAACTGATCCGGGGTGCGCAATATGGTGCTGGCCAGGATGAAGTCGCCAAGCGGGCCGGTGAAGGAGAACAGTGCAACCACCGCAATGATGGGCTTGGAGAGCGGCATGATGATCTCGATGAAGATGCGGAAGTTGCCCGCCCCGTCCATGCGCGCCGACTCGTCAAGATCCTTGGGGATGGCATCGAGGTAACCCTTCATCAGATAGGTGTTCATCGGGATCATGCCGCCCACATAGACCAGCACCAGCGCCAGGTGGCTGTTGACCAGACCCAGCATCTGGGCCAGCACGAAGATGGCGATGAGGGCCGAGAACTGGGGCACCATCTGCAACAACAGGAACAACATCAGGCCATTTTGCCGCCCACGGAAACGAAAACGCGAGAAGGCATAGGCAGTGAAGCTGACGCTGATGAGGGTCAACACCATGGTCAGGAAGCTGATCTTCATCGAGTTCCAGTACCAGGCGGCATAATCGATGCGACCGTCAAACAGCTCCTGATAATGAATAAAGGAGAAGTTTTCCGGGATGATCGAGGTGTTGAGCAGGCTGCTGCCCGGATTGAGAGAGGCTCCAACCGTCCAGATCAGGGGATAGATGATGATCACCGCAACCATAGCCAGCAGCAAATAGCTTAGGGTCAGGCGGATGGCATTACTCTTTTTCAGACTGTGTTTGGCACTCATGGCTGGATCTCCTTACACCATGTCGTCTTGCTTGAACGAATTGGTCGCACGGAACTGCCACAGGGCAATGCCGACCACGAAGATGGAGAGCAGAATGGTGATGCTCGCTGCAATCGCATACTGGGATGACGACATGGTCAGCTTGTAGATCCAGGAGACCAGGATGTCGGTGCCGCCGGCATTGGAACCAGCCACCGCAGGTCCACCGTTGTTGAACAGGTAAATAATGTTGAAGTTGTTGAAGTTGAAGGTGTACTGGGTGATGAGGATCGGAGCGATCGAATACAGCACCAGGGGCAGCGTAATGGTGGTCAGCTTGTGCCATGTGCTGGCACCGTCGATGGTGGCCGCCTCGTAGAGATCATCCGGGATAGCCTGCAACACCCCAGTGGTCATGGCGAAGACGAACGGGAAGCCAAGCCAAGTCTGCATCAGGATGAGGGCCGTCTTGGTCCAGAAGGGATCTGTCATCCATGCCTTGGGGTCGATACCCAGAGAAGCCAGAATACCGTTGTTGATGACGCCAAAGGTCTCGTTGAACATGCCGGCGAACACCAGAATGGTGACAAAACCGGGCACTGCCCACGGCAGGATCAGGATGGTGCGGATGAGCGGCTTGAAGCGCAGATCCTTCTGATTGACCAGGATCGCCAGCAGCACCCCGACCGAGCATTGCAACGTGGTGGCGATCAGCGTCCAGATCACGGTCCACTGCAGCACGTCGAGCAAGGTCGAACGCCACAGATCGAGCTTGAAGATGTTGATGAAGTTCTTCATCCCCACCCAGTCCACCAGCTTGGCCGGCGGCGTGTGGTAGAGATCGTAGTTGGTGAAGGCGATGGAGAAACCAAAAATGATGGGGAACACCACCACGAACACCAGCAGGATGAAGCCCGGGGTGATCATCAGATACGGGAACCCTTCGCTCAGCAGCAACTGGTATTGCTTGCGCACACTGGTCAGCGCTACGCCACGATCCCGGCGATCGCCGTTAATATAGGCGTCGCGGACGCTCCAGTAGTAGATGGCGCAACCAAAGATGGCCACCAGTACGCTGATAACCCCCTTGGCCAGGAGGAAGACGGAGTTGTCACGGGGCAACTCGGTGCCGAGGGTAAACAGCCCCCAGAACCCTTGAGATAGAAAATCATGGAATACGCCGAAGAAGCAGGCCATGACGGTGAAAAACAGGGTGCCCTTGACCCATTGCCGGTTATACCACTGACCGAGTCCCGGGATCAGCGAGAGCAGGGCGGCCACCTTGGCATGATGGGTTCTTGTACCGATCTGGGTAAGCGATCCGGAATCGACAACCACAATGTACCTCCTTTCCATTAAGAGCCCGGGCGGCCACGAATGCCGCCCGGCCCGAATTGGGCCTGCGCCCAACTTGTGTTATTGCTGCGCGTGGTTGACTTCGATCTGCATGTTGATGTTCTTGACTGCACCTTCCAGTGCCGCCTTCACATCCTGCTTGCCAGTCACGCCAAGCTGCAGTGCACTGTTGGCAGGGGTCCACACCTCTTGCATCTCGGGCACGCTCGGCATCGGAGTGGCGAAACCGGCCTGAATGGCCACGGCACGGGATTTCTCGTCATCCTTGATGAGCGGATCGTCAATCAGCGCCTTGAGCGGCGGGATCTCACCGGTCTTCTCGAAGCGGACTTTGGCGTACTCAGGCTGGTTGATGAACTCGATGAACTGCTGCGCCAACTCTTTCTGCTTGGAATAGGTAGAGATGCTGTACCCTTTCACGCCGAGGAAGGAGCGCATATGCTCGCCATTGGGCAATGTCGGCAGCGGTGCGACACCGTAGTTCACCCCCGCATCCTTGTAGGGCTGGAACGACCATGGTCCAGTAATGACGGCAGCAGCCTTCTTCTCGGTGAACAGGGAATCGATGGCGTTGGCACCGGTCTCACCCACGATACCGGCCGGGAAAAGTCCTTCACTGTAGAAACGCTTGAGGAAACTCACTGCATCGACCGAGCCCTGGTTGGCCAAGCCCACATCCTTGACGTTGAGCGAACCGTTGGGGTTCTGGCCGAAGATATAACCCCCCATGGCTGCGACTACACCGTAGGAGTAATAAATCTCGTCAAACTTGGCGAGCAGGCCGTATTTGTTCTCCCCGCGCAGGGTCTGTGAAGCCTTGATCAGCTCGTCAAAGCTCTCGGGAGCCTTGGGTAACAGGTCCTTGTTGTAAACCATGACGATGGTCTCCACCGCCTTGGGCAGGCCATAGAGCTTGCCTTCATAAGTCTGGGCATCCACCGCAGGTTTGGTGAAACCAGCCAGATAGTCGGCCCCCGGCTTGATCTCGCTGATCAGCCCCTGCACCACGGCGGTGCCCACCTGATCATGGGGCAGTACCAGCACATCCGGACCGATACCGGCCGGTCCATCCAGGCGCAGCTTCTCTATTTGCTGGGCATAGGGCGTTTCGAGGATTTTCACCTTGACGTTGTGCTTGGCTTCAAATGCCTTGACCGCTTCTTCGATGCCATTGGATTTCTTGATGTCTTCCCACACCAGCAGCTCGCCATCGGCGGCACGGGCAACCTGCCCCAGCCCCATCACGCCCAAAGACAGCAGCATTGAAACGGTCAATTTATTGATTTTCATATGATTTCCTTGTCCCTAACTCAGGTAAAAGCAGGTCTTCTCAGACCACGTAGGTAAAGTGAGTGTTACGATTCCATCCAGTCGGTGTAACTTCTGAAGCTTGTTACCAATTCGGGTGTAAAACAAAGCACAACCACATTACACGCCGGACTGGTCTGGCCTCTATGACACAACCCCACTACCACCTAATACAATGAAAAATAAATGGTTTAATCCTATACATCAGATCCGGAGCAATACGCTCTATCACTTGATTTTTGCTTGGCACAGCTCTTCGAGTGCACTGAAACAGCAAAAAAGGTAACGATTACACCGAATGGCTCTACGGTAAGCGGTGCTTGCTCTACCTGCCAGTAGCACATATCAAGGCTGTGATCTCATGCACAAAAGAAACAGCATTTTGTGCAACCGCTTACACCAGCCTGATATAGTCCCGCTAAAGCCACAGAGTGAAACGGTGTGAAACGCCTTCTCCCTCCCAGGGCAAAAAAAGCCGCAGCAGGGGCATGACCGCCCCCAGAATTTGCAGCTAAGGCATTTATTATCAAGGAGTTAAAGCTCATGGCGAGTATCAGACTGAACAATGTGATCAAGCGTTTTGGCAGCAATGTGACCCTACATAATGTGAATCTGGATGTGGAAGATGGTGAGTTCACCGTCTTTGTCGGTCCTTCCGGTTGTGGTAAATCCACTCTGCTGCGCATGATCGCCGGTCTGGAAGAGATTTCGGACGGCCACATTGCGATTGATGAGCAGGTGGTCAACGATGTAGCCCCGGCTCATCGCGGGGTGGCCATGGTGTTCCAGTCCTATGCCCTGTACCCCCACATGACGGTGGCCGAAAATATGGGCTATGGCCTGCGGGTCAATGGTGTGGCGAAAGAGGAGATTGCACATCAGGTCAGCATGGTGGCCAAAACACTGCAACTTTCCCACTTGCTCGACCGTAAACCCAAGCAACTTTCCGGCGGACAGCGTCAGCGTGTAGCCATCGGCCGAGCTATCGTGCGTAACCCCAAGGTTTTCCTGTTTGACGAGCCCCTCTCCAACCTCGATGCAGAACTCCGTGTCGAGATGCGTCTGCACATCGCCAAGCTGCATCAGGAACTCAAAACCACCATGATCTACGTGACCCACGATCAGGTGGAGGCCATGACCCTGGCCGACAAGATAGTCGTGATGAACTATGGCAAGGTGGAACAAGTCGGCTCTCCAATGGAGCTCTACTACAAACCCTGCAACCGCTTTGTAGCTGGCTTTATCGGGTCACCCAAAATGAACTTCCTGCCAGCAAATGTATTGGAATGGACTCCGGAACAGATAAGAGTCAGGGTTGCCGGCCAACAGGACCTCACCCTGCCTATTCCCACAGAGAAGCTCGAACCGGGCAGCGAGATCTCCCTTGGGCTTCGCCCCGAGCATGTCGTCCCTGGAGTTGAAGGCATCCACCTCACGTTTACTTGCGAAGTAGTGGAACGTCTTGGCAACAGCACCTACCTGTTCGGTCAGTGCTGCGGCACCGACGGCTTCAAGCTGCTGCTGGCAGGGGATGGGGAGTTTCATCCGTACCAGAAAATGGATGTCTTCTTTGCCCCGCAAAATTGCCTTGTGTTCAATGCCGAAGGGCTCAGGATCAGCCGCTGAACGCGGCTACTGCATGCCCCGATCCATTTTGCCCCCGCCAGTCGGGGGCTTTTTTTTATCCCCGGGCGCGGGACACAAAATGAGAGCGGGCTCGCAACCCTGGACAAATCCCGTACAAGGGTGCCGAGAAAGAGTGTAAAAGATTCACAAAACAATGAAAACGTTACACTAAAAATCAGAATCAGGTGCCCTCCCTTATCGCGGCCTTATCTTTTAACGAGGTAAAGCACTGATAAAATATGACTTATCACTTGTGTCATCAGGCTGGGTTGACTCAAAACCATATGTAATCGATACCATGAACTTGCGCGCTCGTCACCTTTCCATCATCCAGCGCCTGGCGCTGGGCTTTGCCGTCATCCTGTTGCTGCTGCTGCTCTCGGTGGCCCTCTCTCTCTACGCCGGCCAACGGCTGGCCGACCAGGTGGGGCTGCTCGCCAGCTATACCGCGCCGACCCTGGTGCAGAGCCGCGCCGTGACCCGCGATCTCTTCACCCTCGACCGACATCTGGGCAACGCATTGTTGCAGACCGGAGAGGAGGAGCTGGGCGCCGCCCGCGAGCAGATGCAGCAATGGCAGGCCCGTTTCGACCAGGATCTGGCCACCTTGGCTCGACAGATAGCGGGGGAGCCGCAACAGAGTGCGCGCGTCGAGAGCCTGCGCGAGCAACAGGCCGCCTACTGGCAACTGGCCCAGCAACTGGTCGATGACTATGCCCACAACCGCCTCGAACAGAGCAAGCTGGCGGCCGACACCCGCCTTGGCGAAACGGCGCGCCAGCTTGCCAGCGCCCTCGATGTGCTGCTCGCCCCTCTGGGCAGCCATCCCGCCGTGCTGCTCAAGAGCCGCCTGCTGGCAAACCTGGAACAGCAGGTCAGCGCCACACAGGAGATCCTCAAGCAGCAGGATCCGGCCCCCGTTGCCGCACGTCTGGCTGCCAATGCACGCGCCAGCGAACAGGCGGCGGCACTGCGCCAGGAGCTGGCACGCCAGCTCGCCGGCCAGGAGGATGCCTTCGGCGTGCCCCTGAGCCTGGAACGCGGCACGGGTGCCAGGTTCGATACCCTCGCCACCCTGCTGGCCGGCCCCGAGAGCCTGCCGGCACGCCACCTGACGCTGGTCGAACAGAGCATCATGTTGCGCAACCAGAGTGTGCAGGCCAGCCGCCTTATCGACAGCCTGCTAGGCGATCTGAGCGAGCTTGACGCCGCGATCGACGCTCAGCTTCGCCACAGCACCGCCGGCAGCGGCGCCATCCTGCTCTGGCTGCGCCTCGGGCTGTGCGCCGGCCTGTTGCTCTCCCTCGGTCTCGGCGCCCTGGTGCTGTGGCACCTGGTGCGCGCCATCCGCCAGCCACTGCACCACATCCTCACCACCCTCAAGGCCCTGAGTCAGGGAGACATGCGCCAACGCGTGCCGCTACTGCGCAACGACGAGTTCGGCCAGCTTGCGACCGGCATCAACGCCCTGGCCGACGAGATGAGCGGCATGCTCGGTCAGATAGTTCAGACCGCCGATGCCCTCGGCCGCATGGCCGGCCAGAACCAGCACGCCCAGCATTACGCCCAACTTGCCATCGGCGAGCAGCGCAACGAAACCACAGGGGTCTGCAGCGCCATGGAAGAGATGGACTACTCGGTGCGCGAGGTCGCCGGCAGCATAGGCCAGACCGAGCAGACCCTCGGCAACATAGCCGCGGCGGCCCACGCCGCCAGCCTGCGTGGGGCGGCGACCGGTCAACGGCTGCAGCAACTGGCTGACGAGTTGGCGGAGTCGCGCCGCAGCGTGGAACAGGTGCAGACATTGAGCGTCAGCATCGGTGACATCCTCGCCCTGATCGAGCGCATCACGGAGCAGACCAATCTGCTGGCCCTCAACGCCGCCATCGAGGCGGCCCGCGCCGGCGAACAGGGGCGTGGCTTTGCCGTGGTGGCCGACGAGGTGCGTCAGTTGGCGCACCACACAGCAGACTCCACCACCCGCATCCAGGGGATCATCGACGATCTGCAGCAAAGCACCCGCGGTGCGGTCGCCACCATGCTGCGCTGCCACGACGCCATGGCCCAGAGTCGCACCGACAGCGACGCGGGTTGCGCCACCCTAGCCGAGCTATCCCAGGCGCTGCAGCAGGTGGCCGAGCAGAGCAGCCGTATCGCCAGCGCGACCCTGCAGCAACAGCAGACCAGCGCCGAGATCGCCCGCAACATTACCAACATCGCCCGGATTGCCGACGACAACCAGGGCGCCCTGGCCAAGGTGGCACAGACCAGCGACCAGTTGCAGCAGCTATCGCAGCAGCAACTGTCGCTGACCCGCCGCTTCACCCTGCAGAGCGCCTGATCACACACCACAGAGAGGACCATCCATGTTCAAGAAGACACTGTTGCTGACTACCCTGATCGCCTGCCTCCAGCCCGCGCTGGCCAACGAGGAGGATCCCCTTGCCCGCCCGCTGTTCCTGCGCGGCGAGATGAACAACTGGGAGGCCCCGGCAGACCAGCAACTGGTTACCCAGCAAGGGGACTTGCTGTCGGTCCAGGTGGCCTTGCAGGCCAGTCACGGCGCCTACAAGTTCAAGATTGCCGATGAGAAGTGGAAGGCCGACACCACCTATGGCCAGTTCGACCCCGCCGCCAAGGTCGAGTCGGACAAGCCGGTGGTAGTCAAGGCCGGCTGGCAGTGGAGCGACATGAAGTTCACCCCGCCCAGCGACGGCCAGTATCGCATCACCCTGGATCGCCGCGATCCCCAACACATCCAGGTCACCGTCTCCCCCGCCGGGTGATCCCAGGGCCGCCGCAAGGCGGCCCCAGCCTCCGCCGGGATGGCGCCGCACAGCGACGCCATCCCGGCGCGGGACTGCCTCCCTGTCGCCACCCTACACACATCCAGACAGGAGATAACAACAATGAAGAGACATCTGCTTACCACCCTGCTGCTTGGCGGCGCCCTGCTGTTTCATGGTCAGGGAGAGGCCATGGTCAAGGGAGCTGACGTCAGCTGGCTGACCCAGATGGAGAAAGCCGGGTACAAGTTCTATAACGACGCAGGCCAGCAGCAAGATCTGTTCAAGACCCTGAAAGAGCACGGTATGAACACCATCCGGCTCAGGGTATGGGTCAATCCTGCCGATGGCTGGAACAACATCAATGACGTCATCGCCAAGGCCAAGCGGGCCAAGGCGGCCGGTTTCGATCTGCTGATTGACTTCCACTACAGCGACAGCTGGGCTGATCCTGGCAAGCAAACCAAACCTGCAGCCTGGCAGAGCTACACCTTTGATCAGCTCATGTACAGGATCTTTAGCTACAACCAATTGAAATAGATAGAAAAAAGGCTTCGTTTGTGATCTGATTTAATCGCAAAAAAAAACCGACACGCCCGAAGCCATGACTATTATCAATGCAACCCAGT
>NZ_JABERS010000030.1:0-53190 GCF_013168745.1 Aeromonas sp. TW 6
ACGATTAAAAAGTGTGAAGGCGATCCTGACTATAAAGTTAACTGCATATCACAGGCCTATAAGTATTTGTTTTGTAGGCAAAAAACTATTTTTAATTTTTAACAAAATGTTCACGATCTCGCCCTGGGGCCTCTTGCAGTGCATGCTGCAATTTTGTACGGCTTTCGAGCTTGCCATCAAACAGCTCAAAATCATCGGATTCCCAATAGGTTTCAAAGGTACTCAGGGATTTCTCGATAATATGAGGGATCTCTTGCGAGGTGATTTTTAGGTTCCACTCCAAGCCGCTGGTGAGGGCAGAGTGAGAGAGATTGGAGGAACCTATATAGCCGGTATGAAAGCCGGTATTTCGGCAAAAGAGATAGCTCTTGGCATGCAACCGCTCGCGCTGGGTGTTATAGCTGAGTTTGACTTCGGTATTTGGGAGGCTGGCTAAAAATTCAACTGCCTTGGCGTCGGTCGCCCCCATATATGAGGTAGTAATTACTTTTAATTGGCGGCCGCTGCGAGTGAACTCTTCCAGCTCATGACGGAAAATACGGATACCTGCCCACTTGATAAATGAGACCAGCCAGCAGATGCTATCTGCCGATAATATCTCCCGTTTAATCTCTGACTCCATCGACAAACCCGCATTGCTGCCGCAGAACAGCTCACTTTGCGTTAGACCGGTCAGAGGAAAAATATCTTCGGCATATTGCTTTAAATTGGCAGAGATGGGGTTATCCAACTGGTACAGAGCGGTCAGAATTTTTCCCTGACTGTCGATAAGGTTCTCGCCAATAAAGTCTGGGTCTTGTATGCGATCTTTTAGCCAAAGCAATAACTGGTTAGCCAGCTCAATCTGCCGTTGTAATGGGTCATCGCCAGTGACCGAGCCTACTGCATATTCCAACACACGAGTTAGGAATCGTGATAACCAGACTGCGGCCTCCGCAGACTCCAGTTGTCGTTCCCCGATGTAGAAATGCGATCGATCTAGTCTTGATGCCAACAGTTGTGTGATGAGTTGTTCATAAATACCACATTGCTGCATGGTGACTGACCTTGAATCTTGTGCATAGAGGGAGTAGGCAGGGTATCATTTTTTTTAGCTAAATCAGTAAGCTGTTATCTAATTTTGACCATTTGAAGATCTATCTAGCCATGGGTGGCGAAGATAGAGAAGGCGAACCACAGGGAGGTGGTGATGGATCCAATTTCTTATCTTTTTTCGGCTTATCTCAATCTGGTGCAGCAACAGGTGACGGATATCTATGGCACCGAGCTAAAAACGCTGGTAGTGCCCTATGAGGGGGAGCAGGTTCCCTTCTCTTTCCAGCTCTGGCAGATAAAACAGCAAAGTGTCTGCCGTCCCTACGAGCAAGATGTGCGGCGCTTCAGTCAGTGCACGGTCAAGGCGCAGGCACTGTTTGGCAAACTGTGCGATGACCTGACACGGCAAGACGACAGCAGTTGGCAGCTTCCCAAGTACCGCACCATGTACTGCTCGGCCGCCATCGGCTATCGCCCCATGATCGCGGAGATCGCCGATGCCCAGCAGAGCCCGGGTAAGCTCGCGGAGCGGGCCTGCAATCAGGCCATTCTGGCGGCCATGGGGAGCGATGACGAAACCCTGCTGGCCCAGCGTGACAAGGCGTGTGCCGCCATGCGTTAAGGTATTTCCCTAGTTAAAATAAGTGGTTAGCCACCTGTGCACCATGCCACAGTTTCTATTGAGGCGGGTGGGTATGATGGTGCGGCAATCACCACCACAGGGAGAGACCATGATCAGCCATATCGACCATCTGGTATTGACGGTCAGCGACATTGAGCGGGCGGTGGCGTTTTACAGCGGCGCCTTCAAGATGGAGCCCATCACCTTCGGGGCCGGGCGCCGGGCCCTGCGCTTTGGCAACCAGAAGATCAATCTGCAGTTGCTGGGGGAGGAGGCGCGCAACCGGGCGCAGGTGGGGTCGGGGGATCTCTGCCTCATCACCCGCTGGCCCCTGGATCAGGTGATGGCCCAACTGGCGAGCCAAGGAGTCGAGATAGTGGAGGGGCCTGTGATGAAAAGCGGTGCCTGTGGTCCCATCGAATCGGTCTATTGCCTGGACCCGGATCGGAACCTCATCGAGATCAGCCGCTATTGCTGAGTTCCTGGCACCTTGCGGTTTGTGTCATTGCTCCCTGGTGCGCCCCTTGCGCAGCAGAGGGATCACGGTGAGCACCATGCCGGTGAAGAGCAGCAGATAGCCCAGGGGCAGCAGGGCAAAGGGCTCGTGCAGGAAGCCCTGGGCATCGAGGGTGGAGCCCAGCAGGTTGAATGCCAGGAAGCAGCCGAGCCCGGCCAGGATCAGCAGGGCACCTATTTTCATCGTCATCTTGTTATCCTCGTCAGCGAGATGGAACGGATGGGAGCTTTTCATGCCTGGGTGAAGAGAGTGTGAAGTCGAACCAGGCACAAAACACAACGGCAGCTCGAGGGCTGCCGTTGTGTTGAGGGGGAAGCCCCGGGCCAAGGCGCTCAGCAGACCCCTTGCGCCAGCATGGCGTCGGCCACCTTGACGAAGCCGGCAATATTGGCGCCGCTTTCGTAGTTCACATGGTCAGCATCCTGACCGTAACGGACACAGGTGGCATGGATGCTGGTCATGATCCCCTTGAGGCGGGCGTCCACCTCTTCCCGGGTCCAGGAGAGGCGCTGGGCATTCTGGCTCATCTCGAGGCCCGAGGTGGCAACCCCGCCGGCGTTGGCCGCCTTGCCCGGGGCGAACAGCACCTTTGCTTCGTGGAAGAGACGGATGGCGGCGGCGCTGGAGGGCATGTTGGCCCCCTCGGCCACCAACTGCACGCCGTTGGCAATAAGCTGCGCCGCATCTTCGGCATCCAGCTCGTTCTGGGTGGCGCAGGGGAGGGCGACGTCGGTCGCCAGGTGCCAGGGGGTACGGCCGCTGAAGAACTCGAGCCCGAGTTCATGGGCGTAATCGGCGACCCGCTTGCGCTGCTCGTTTTTAAGCGCCATCAGACGGGCCAGCTTCTCGGGGGTGAAGCCGTCCGGATCATAGACGGTGCCGCCGGAGTCGGAGGCGGTGATGACGCGGGCGCCGAGGGCCATCGCCTTCTCGATGGCGTATTGGGCCACGTTGCCCGAGCCCGACACCGAGACCCGCAGGCCATCGAGGGACTGGCCGCGATGGGCCAGCATGGCGTCGACAAAGTAGAGCAGGCCGTAGCCGGTGGCTTCCGGACGAATGAGGCTGCCGCCAAAGGAGAGTCCCTTGCCGGTGAAGACGCACTCGGCGCTGTTGGTGAGCTTCTTCATCATGCCCGCCATGTAGCTCACCTCGCGCCCGCCCACCCCGATGTCGCCCGCCGGCACGTCGGTGTTGGCCCCCAGGTGGCGATAGAGCTCCAGCATCAGGGCCTGGCAGAAGCGCATCACTTCTCCTTCGCTCTTGCCCTTGGGATCGAAATCGCTGCCCCCCTTGCCGCCGCCCATGGGCAGGGTGGTGAGGGCGTTCTTGAAGGTCTGCTCGAAGGCGAGGAATTTCAGCACCGAGAGATCCACCGAGGGGTGGAAGCGCATGCCGCCCTTGAAGGGGCCGATGGCGGAGCTGTGCTGCACCCGGTAGCCGCGGTTCACCTGCACCCGGCCCTGGTCATCCACCCAGCTCACCCGAAACTGCACCAGGCGCTCGGGCTCCACCAGTCGCTCCAGCAGGCCGTGTTGCAGGTAGCGGGGGTGGCGCTCCACATAGGGCCAGATGGAGGCGATCACCTCGCTCACGGCCTGGATGAACTCGGGCTGGTGAGGGTTGCGGCTGGCGACCTGGGCCAGGAAGGCCTCCTGGGAGAGGGAATGACTCATCTTTAACTCCTGTCGTGAATGATGAAAGTGGCGTCCTGCCAGAGAGGGGATCATGCCCGTCTTCAGGGTTCGCGGGGCTCAAGGGGCCCGTTGTTGCGCCCCGATGGGGGTGTCATTTCCCGTCGTCGGCGGGTCAGAGCAGATAATTCGCGATGACCAAAATCTTTTTATGCATTTTTGCTGGATAAATATCAAGCGTTAGATCATCTGGCTATCTGCCGAAGGCCGCACCCTATCTTCGGCGGTGGGGGCCCGGCCCATGAAGTGAGCACCATGAAGTGAAAAGAGGCGGGGAGTGCGCGGTGCAGCCCAATCAGGGCCGCGGCGTCACCGCACGCTGGATAATGGGGGGCCTGCTGCTGCATCAGGGGCAGCACCCCCTGTGAGCCAGCGGCCAGGGTGCGACGGGGCCGGGCGCGGGCCCGTGCAATGTGCTACTGTAGCGGCGTTTTTTGCCGAACATGCAGGGCGCAGGCCCTTATTTCATGGAGTTGTATGCAGACGAACCCGACCACAGCGCGGCTGATCCAGCCAGCCATTCTCAAGGCCCATCCGACCCGGGAGGTGACCCATGCTGGCCGATGAATCCATGCGCCTGAACAAATACATCAGCGAGAGCGGCATCTGCTCCCGTCGTGAGGCCGATCGTTTCATCGAGCAGGGCAACGTCTTCATCAACGGCAAGCGGGCCGGGGTGGGGGATCAGGTGTTTGCCGGGGATCTGGTCAAGGTCAACGGTCAGGTGATCGAGCCGCGCGAAGCCGACAGCCTGGTCTTCATCGCCCTCAACAAGCCGGTGGGCATCGTCAGCACCACGGAGGCGGGGGAGAAGAACAACATCGTCGACTTCGTCAACCACAGCACCCGCATCTTCCCCATAGGGCGACTCGACAAGGACTCCCAGGGGCTCATCTTCCTCACCAACCACGGGGATCTGGTGAACAAGATCCTGCGGGCGGGCAACGATCACGAGAAAGAGTACCTGGTGACCGTGGACAAGCCGGTGACCGACGAGTTCGTCCGGGGCATGGCGGCCGGGGTGCCCATCCTCGGCGCCGTCACCAAGAAGTGCAAGGTGAAGCGAGAGGCCCCCTTCGTGTTTCGCATCACCCTGGTGCAGGGGCTCAACCGCCAGATCCGCCGCATGTGCGAGCACTTCGGCTTCGAGGTGACCAAGCTCGAGCGCATCCGCATCATGAACGTCAGCCTCAAGGGGCTGCCGGTGGGGGAGTGGCGCGATCTCACCGACGACGAGCTGATCGAGCTGTTCAAGCTGATTGAGGACTCCTCCTCCGAGGCGAAACCGGCCAAGGGGGCTCAGGTTGCCAAGCCCAAGGCGGCTGCGGCCGGCACCCCGGCCCATGGCAAGAAGCCGCGGCGCAGCGACGATCACGAGATTGGCGGGCGGCCCAATGTGCCGGGTCCCGAGGCGTTCGAGAAGAAGAGCCCCACAGGTAAGGGCGGGGCGGGCAAAGGGGCTGCCAGCAAAGGGGCAGCAGGTAAAAGCGCGCCCGGCAAGGGGGGCAAACCCGCCCCGGGCAAACCGCGGCCAGGGCAGGGCGGGCGCCAGAAGAAGGGGCGCTGAGCGCCAGGCCTTCCCGCACCCTGATGCACAACACCGGCCAAGGCCGGTGTTGTGCTTTCTGGCCCCCAAGGCCGGTGCTCGCCGGATCAGGCAGGCTTGTGGCCTGCCGTCTGCACAGCCATGGCCTGCGCCGGGGACAGACCCATGGCCCTTGGGTAGTGGCGCGGGTTGAGACGCACCACCAGCAGGCTCATCAGGACCAGGGCGCCGAGTTGCCACTGCCAGGCGGCGGCGAAGTCACCGCTTGCATGGTGCAGGCGGGCCGCCACCCAGGGGCCGGTAGCCGCCACCATGAAGCCGACCCCCTGCATCAGGGCGCAGAGGGCGCCCGCCCGGCGTGGGTCGGGCAGGTGATCCAGCGCAATCACCATGATGAGGGAGAAGCTCCCCCCAAGCCCGGCGCCGCACAGCAAGCACCAGAGCAGGGGGGCTGTCTGGGGAGCGAGCCAGAGGCCGCCAAAGCCCGCCAGCTGCATGGTGATGGCCAGCGCCATCCAGGGGCGGCGGTCCAGCCGACCGGCTGCCAGCAGGGGCAGGCCAAGGCCGCTCGCGGTCTGGGCCAGGGCGAGCCAGGCCACCAGCTCGCCCCCTTGCTGGGCGCTCCAGCCCGCCGCCATGTAGGCCGGGGCCAGCCAGGCCACGACGATGCCGTAGCCGCTGTTGATGATGCCAAAACAGGCGATGAGCAGCCAGGTGCGGGGCAGGGGGAGCAGCCGCTGCTCCCCGGTGGGGGCGGGCGTGCTGGCCGGGGCGGGCAGGGGCACCCGCCAGGCCAGCCAGCCGAGGGCCAGCAGCACCGGCAGGCCCCAGAGCGCCAGCGCCCGAGACCAGTCCAGATACTCGGCAAGGCGCGGGGTGATCACGGCCCCGAGCGCCCCGCCCCCCATCATGCAGGCGGAGAAGATCCCCATCACCAGGGGCACCTTTTGGGCGAACCCCTCCTTGATGAGGCCGGGCAGCACCCCCTGCACCAGGGCCGAGCCCAGCCCGCACAGGGCGGCGCTGGCGATGAGCAGGGCGCCGCTCGCCAGATCGACGCGCAGGGCGCTGCCAAGGGCGAGCAGCAGCAGTGCCGTCCCGAGCAGGGGGCGCGGGCCCGTGCGACCCAGGAGCGCCGGGGTGAGCAGCACGCCGACCCCGATAAGCCAGAGGGGCAGCAGGGTGACCCAGGCCAGGGTATCCACCCCCAGGGCCAGCCTCGCGTCGATGCGAGGGGCCAGGGGGCCGATGGCGGTGAGGAAGGGGCGCAGGTTGAGGGCGATGAGGATCACCAGCACCAGCAAGGCGCCGCTGCCCGGGGGGAGGCGGCGCTTATGCATGGGGCAGGGGACCGTAGAGGGTTTCGGCCGCGATGGGGCTCGCCAGCTTGATGAGGGGCAGGGGCGGCGGGCACAGGGGCAGTCGCAGGGCCGCGTAGGCCGCGCGGCTGTCATAGCCGAAGGAGGCGGCATCGTCGTTGTCAAAGGCGTAGTAGACCGCCTGGATGCCGTTCATCACCAGGGCCGACAGGCACATGGGGCAGGGGTGCCCGCTGGCATAGACGATGGCCCCGGCCAGCGGCCCCTGGCGACTCCCTTCCCGCAGCGCTTCCAGCTCCGCGTGACGGGTGGGGTCCCCCGCCTCCAGCATGCGGTTGACGGCGCTCGCCACCAGCCGGTTCTCCCTCACCAGCAGGGCGGCGAAGGGGCGCCCCCCTTGCTGGCGATGGGTCAGGGCCAGGTGCAGGGCCTGCTCCAGCCACTCCTGATGGCTGGGGGCCGAGGCGGCGGTGAGGGAGTTGAGGAGGCGGGCACCGGACTGGGAAGGGGGTGGCATGGTCATATCCTGGCAAAAAGGGGGAGGACAGCAGCCTAGAGGGTCGCCGCATCATTTGGAAATTAAATGATAAAATGACTTCCAGTGGTTTTATAAATGGAGATTGCCCATGGAGCGCCCCCTGCTGGACCCCCAATTGCTGCGGAGCTTCGTCGCCATCGTCGAAACCGGCAGCTTTACCCGCGCCGCCGAGCGTATCCACCTCACCCAGTCCACCCTGAGCCAGCAGATGCGCCGCCTGGAGCAGCAGCTGGGCTGCACCCTGCTCGACCGATCCGGTCGCCAGGTGGTGACCACGGCCCAGGGGGAGACCCTGCTCGGGCTGGCGCGCCGCATCCTGGGGCTGTTGGCCCGGGCGGGGGAGCGGGTGAGCGAGGCGAGCCACCCCCTGCGCCTCGGGGTGCCGGAGGATTTTGCCGCGGGGGCCATGACCCCGGTGCTGGCCGCCTTCGCCCGCGCGCACCCGCAGGTGCGGCTGGAGGTACAAAGCGATCTCAGCCATGCCCTGTGGCAGGCATTCGAAGGGGGAGAGCTGGATCTGGCCCTCATCAAGCAGGGGCGCGGCCAGGGGGAGCCCATCGCCCGCTGGCGCGAGCCCCTGGCCTGGGTTGACAGCCGGGAGTGGCCCGCCGCCGGGCGCGACCCCCTGCCTCTGGTGGTGTTTCCAAGCGAGGGGCTCTACCGGCGCCAGATGACCGACGCCCTGGATGCCGAGGGGATCCCCTGGCGCATCGCCTACGTGAGCGGCAGTCTCGCCAGCCTGCAAGGGGCGGTGAGCGCGGGGATCGGGGTCAGCCTGCTGCCGGCGCGCCTGCTGCAACCGGATCAGGTGGTGCTGGCTCACTGGCCTGCGGTGCGCTCGGTGGAGCTGGCCCTGCACCAGGGGCCGGGCACGAGCGAGCCCCTCGCCCGGTTGGGGGAGGCGCTGATCGCGCTCTGTGACGAGGTGATGGGGCCGAGGTAGCCCGGGCGGTCAGGGGTCAGGCCAGGGCCTGTTTTGGTACCACGGCGAGCCAGATTTCCACTTCGCCGCTGCCGGTGGCGGCGTCAAAGCGGGCGCCGTAGCGCTCGAAATCCGGCTGCTGGGCAGATTGATAGTCCGATTGCGCGAGCCACGCCAGGGCCTGGCGCCAGGTGTGCGGCAGGGTCGTGACATGCCCCTGATGCAAGAAGATGGCGTAGGTCTGGGGGGCGATGCGCATGCGGCCAAGCCCGGGAGGCAGCACCTCCAGGGCGGCGACCTCCACCCCGCAGAGGTATTCGCAGTGGGTGTCGGTGGCGGCGCAGATGACGCCATAGGCGTGCTCACCGAGTTGCCCCGGCAGGGGAAGCAGGGTGCTGAGGTCGCGCCACTGGCCGGCGAAGTCCCCCTGCTCGAAGGGGTGGTGACGGCGCAGCCCCCCGAGGAGCATGGCGCGGCCTTGTTCGATGCGAATGGGGGCTGACATGGTGCCTCCTGCGGGGGCGCTCAGGCCTCCCGACCTTCCTCGAGCTTGCGCTCATAATCCCGGCGAACGATGGCGAGTGCCGCCAGGGCCAGCGCGGGGGCGATGTGGTTGGTTTCCAGCAGTTCAATCAGATCCACCGCGAGCTGGACCTCGGGGGGGGCATTTTCCAGAGACATCTTGGGTTCTCAAGGGCAAGGGTGGTCGCCATTATAGCGCCCGGCGGCGCGAAGACACGCCCCGGCAGCCCGGGGCGGGACAGGTCACATGTGCTGGCGCATCTCCTTGTCCAGCTCCTCGCGCAGGGCCATCAGCTTTTTGGCGTACTGCTGCAACTGCAGATCGCTCTCGCTCACCGGCTGCCACTGGGGCACCGGAGTGGGTTTGCCATGCTCGTCCATGGCCACGAAGATGATGATGCAGTGGGTGGTCTTGCGCCGCTCCGGGTCGGTGGGGTGGCGGCTGTAGACATCCACCGTCAGGTGCATGCTGGTGGTGCCGGTGTGGATCACCTTGGCGTGCACCTCAACCAGTTGGCCTATCTGGATGGGGCGCAAGAAGCGGATGCCCCCCACATAGACGGTGACGGCATAGCCGCCACACCAGCCGGCGGCGCAGGCGTAGCCGGCCTGGTCAATCCACTTCATCACCATGCCGCCATGGACTTTGCCGCCAAAGTTGACGTCGGCGGGTTCGGCGAGAAATTGCAGGGTCAGTTCACGGGCGCTCATGGTACTTCCTTATGTCGAGGCAAGGGGGGACTCCTTGGCTGTCCCCCGGGGACAATAGCAGTGGGCGGGGCCGACACTGATCCAACCAGCGCCTCTTCTTGTCTGCGCCGTCATTCACCTTGAGTTCAGCGCAGGCGGCCCAGCATGACCCATCACGCGAGCGAGGAGGCCCCATGAAACAGATGCTGGAGCAATTGATGGGAGCTGGCAAGGGCTGGCTCAACGACGGTGGTGACATGCGCAAGGCCCAGATGAAGGGCATGGCGCAGGGGGGATTGGCCGCCGGGGCCATGGCGCTGCTGCTTGGCAACAAGAAGATGCGCAAATATGGCACCAAGGTGGCGGCGGTGGGGGGGGCGGCAGCCCTCGGGGGGCTGGCCTACAAACTCTATCAGGACTGGCAGACCCAGCAGTCCACCCCGGCCCAGCCGACCCAGCCCCTGGACACCCTGGAGGGCAAGGCCCTGGATGCCCGCGCCAACCTGCTGGTGCGCGCCATGGTGGCGGCAGCCCGGGCCGACGGCCACATCGATGCCGCCGAGCGCCAGAAGATCCAGGAGTACCTGACCGAACAGGGGGAGCGGGATGCGGCCCGCTGGATTGACGCCGAGCTCTCCCGTCCCCTCGACCCCCATGTCCTGGCGCGAGAAGTGACCGACATGGAGCTGGCGACCGAGGTCTACCTCGCCTCTCTCCTCACCATCGAGGTGGATCACTTCATGGAGCGCGGCTATCTGGACGAGCTGGCGCGGGCCTTGAAGCTGGATGACAACCTCAAGGGGAGCATAGAGCGCCAGGTGGCCCAACTGGGGGCGCCGGGCTGAGCCCGCATTGCCATCAGGATTGTCCACAAGGCCCCGTCATGGGGCCTTGTCGTTGCCGGGGGGCTGTTGATTGTCGTGACGAGCCGATAAGATGCGGGTTCCAAAGGGTGACCGCCGAGCCTCTTTCCTCGCTGGCGACCCTCACTGCAAGGAGCATCAGGTGGACATTCGCAAGGCAACTGAACAGGATATCGACGCTATTTTGGCCCTGAACCGGCAGATAGGTCAGCTCCACTTCGAGCAGGTGCCCGAGGTGTTCTGCCCCCCGTCCCCGGAAGACAGGGCCTTCTTGCTCGGCGCCATTGCCGACGAGGCGCGTCTTTTCTGCGTGGCGGTGGTGGCGGGAGAGGTGGCGGGCTTTCTCACCGCCCGCATCGACCTCAACGAGAGCGTCCCCTTTCTCAGCAAGCTGCCCGTCTGCCGCATCACGACCGTGGTGGTGGATGAGGGGCTGCGCTCCCGGGGCATCGGCCGGGCGCTGATCGCCCACGGGGACCAGTGGGGCAAGGCACGGGGCGCAAGCCAGCTGCGCCTGGAGGTGATGGCTTTCAACGAGCGGGCCAGGGCCCTCTACGAGCAACTGGGCTTCAAGGCCCAGTCACAGACCATGGCCAGGTAAGGCGCATTCGCTTGCAAAAGGGCCCGTTACGGGCCCTTGTCGTGTGAGGCGTCAGGGGGGCTCTGCCAGGTTTCCCGTTGCCGGGCGATGAGGTCCGCAAGCCGGTTGAGCGCCGCGTCTAGCTGCGGGCTCCAGGGATGGGAGCTGTTGAGGCGCAGGCAGTGGTTGTGCTGGCCCTGGCTGGAGAAGAGGGCCCCGGGGGCGATGGAGACCCCCTGTTCGATGGCGCTGGCATAGAGCGCCCGGCCATCGAGGCGGGCGTCAAATTCGAGCCAGAGAAAGTAGCCCCCATCCGGGGAGGAGATACGCGCCTCGGGAAAGAGGCGCATCAGGGCTGCCCGCATCTGCTGCTGGCGCTGGGCCAGGGTGTGGCGCAGGCGGCGAAAGTGGGCGTCCACCCCGCCCTGGCGCAACATGTCGGCCAGCGCCAGCTGACTGGGCACATTGGTCGAGAGCGTCGACATCAGTTGCAGCCGCTGGATGCGCTCGGCGTGGCGCTTCGCCACCACCCAGCCGACCCGAAAGCCGGGCGCCAGACACTTGGTCCAGGAGCCGCACAGCAGGCTCTCTCCCCGCGCATCCCAATGGGTGATGGGCCTTGGCCGCTCGCGCCCGACATAGAGCTCCGCATAGACGTCATCCTCCACCAGGGGGACCTGATGGCGGTTGAGCAGCGCCATCAGCGCCTGCTTGTGCTCATTGGGCATGGTGTGGCCGAGGGGGTGCTGCACATTGCCCATCAGCCAGCACGCCTTGACGGGGCGCTGGGCGAGGGCCTCCTCCAGCAGGGCGAGATCGATCCCCACCCCGGGGATCACCGGGATCTCCACCACCTTGAGCTTGAGCCGCTCGATGGCCTGCAGGGCGCCGTAGAAGGTGGGGGACTCCACCACCACCCAGTCGCCGGGCTCGGTCAGCACCTGAAGACTGAGGGAGAGCGCCTCCATGGCCCCCGTGGTGATGATGATCTGCTGGGGATCCACCGCCATCCCCTCGCCGGCGTAGCGCCGGGCGATGGCGCGGCGCAGTGCCTCGTTGCCGGGGGGCAGATCTGCCACCGTGCTGAAGGGATCGAGGCGGCGCATGCAACTGCCGAGGGCCCGACCGAGCTGGGGGTGGGGGAAGAGGGTCGGGTCCGCCACCGCCATGCCAAGGGGCACCAGCTCCCGTGACTTGCTCGCCTGCAGCACCTCGAACACCAGATCGTTGATGTCCACCGAGCCGCTGTAGCGGGCCTGCTGGGGCTGGCTCTCCCGCCGGGCCGTGCTCGCGGCCTTGACGTAGTAGCCGGACTGGGGCCGCGCCAGGATGAGGCCCCGGCTTTCGAGCAACTGATAGGCCTGGAGTACCGTCATGGGGCTGAGGCCGTGGGTCTTGCAGCTCTGGCGGATGGAGGGGATGCGCTCCCCCGGCTGCCAGAGGCCGCTCGTGATCTGCTGTTGCAGCTGGTCTGCCAACTGGCCGTAGCGGGACATGGTGGGCCCAAACTGTTATAGGTGTTTTTCACTATAACTGCATCTGTTATAGGTGTCATGGACCATGGTGTACTTGGCGGGCGAAAACCTGTCCGTTAAATGCAACATAGAGAGTCATGCATGATAAGCCTGGATGATGTGGTCAGCCTCTCCCGAATACAGTTCGGGGCGACGGCGATGTTCCACTTTCTGTTTGTGCCCCTCACCCTGGGGCTGTCCTGGATCCTGGTGATCGCCGAGTCGGCCTACGTGATGACCGGCAAGGTGATCTACAAGGACATCACCCGTTTCTGGGGCAAGCTGTTTGGCATCAACTTCGTGATGGGGGTGACCACCGGGATCACCCTGGAGTTCCAGTTCGGGACCAACTGGGCCTATTACTCCCACTATGTCGGCGATATCTTCGGCACGCCGCTGGCGGTGGAGGGGCTGATGGCCTTCTTCCTCGAGTCTACATTGGTGGGCCTTTTCTTCTTCGGCTGGGACAAGCTCTCCCGCGGTCAGCACCTGCTGGTGACCATGCTGGTGGCGCTCGGCTCCAACCTCTCCGCCCTCTGGATCCTCATCGCCAACGGCTGGATGCAAAACCCGGTCGGCGCCGAGTTCAACCCCATGACCATGCGCATGGAGCTGGTGGACGTGGCCGCGGTCATCTTCAACCCGGTGGCCCAGGTCAAGTTCGTCCACACGGTGGCGGCAGGCTATGTGGCGGCCTCCCTGTTCGTGATGGGGGTGAGCAGCTGGTATCTGCTGCGCGGCATGGAGGTGCGCTTCGCCCTGCGATCCTTTGCCATCGCCTCGGGCTTTGGCCTCGCGGCCATCCTCTCGGTCATCGTGCTCGGGGACGAGTCGGGCTATCGCTCGGGGGAGGTGCAGAAGGTCAAGCTCGCCGCCATCGAGGCGGAGTGGGAGACGGAGCCCGCCCCGGCTTCCTTCACCCTGTTCGGCCTGCCGGATCAGCGTGCCGAGACCACCCACGCGGCCATCAAGATCCCCTATCTGATGGGCATCATCGCCACCCGCTCCCTGGATGAGCAGGTGACGGGCCTCAAAGATCTGAAAGCGCAGCACGAGGCGCGCATTCGCAGCGGCATGCTGGCCCACGAGGCGCTCGAAGCGATGCGGGCAGATGGCAGCAACCAGGCGGCCCGCGCCACCTTCGAGCGCCACCGCAGCGATCTGGGCTACGGCCTCTTGCTCACCCCCTATGCCAAGCAGATTGGCAAGGCGGACGAGGGGGCCATCGCCAAGGCGGTGGAGGACTCCATCCCCCAAGTGGCGCCGCTGTTCTGGAGCTTTCGCCTGATGGTGGGCATCGGCGTGGCGCTGCTGGCGCTCTTTGCCGCCGCCTTCCTGCAACTGTGCCGGGGCAGGCTGGTGCAATCCCCGCGGCTGCTCAGGGCCCTGCTCTGGTCTATTCCGCTACCCTGGATTGCCATCGAGGCGGGCTGGTTCGTGGCGGAGTTCGGTCGCCAGCCCTGGACCATCAGCGACGTGCTGCCGGTGTCGGCCTCCGTCTCCCTGCTGCAACCGGGGCAGCTCTGGTTCAGCCTCATCGCCATCTTCCTCATCTACAGCAGCCTGCTGGTGGTGGAGTTGTTCTTGTTGCGTCATGTGATCCGCAAAGGGCCTGCCAGCCTGCAGACGGGTCGTTATCAAGGTGAAGTGTTGCAAAACGGGAGTCCTGCCTGATGGATTACGAAACCCTGAAAGTGATCTGGTGGGGGCTGGTGCTCTTCCTGCTGGTCGGCTTCGTGGTGATGGATGGCTTCGATCTCGGGGTCGGCATGCTGCTGCCCGTGGTCGGCAAGACGGATGACGAGCGGAGGGTGCTGCTCAACAGCGTAGGGCCGGTGTGGGAGGGCAACCAGGTGTGGCTCATCGCCGGTGCCGGCACCCTGTTTGCCGCCTGGCCCCTGGTCTATGCCGCCGCCTTCTCGGCGCTTTACGTGCCCTTCATGTTCCTGCTGTTCGGCCTCTTTTTGCGCCCGGTGGGCTTTGACTATCGCAGCAAGCTGCCGGACCCGGTCTGGCGCCGCTGGTGGGACCGCGCCCTGGTGGTGGGCGGTCTGCTGCCGACCCTGGTGTTTGGTGCCACCCTTGGCCTCGTGCTGCAAGGGCTGCCGTTTCGCTTCGATGCGGCCCTTCGCATCCACTATGGCGCCTTTGCGTTCCACTGGCCGCTGCTGTTGACCGCCATGGGGACGGCGCTGGCGCTGCTCTTGCTGCACGGTGCCAGCTTCCTGCAGTGCAAGACCCAGGGGGCCATAGCAGCGCGCAGCGCCCGCCTCGCCCTCTGGCTCGGCCCCCTGGCGAGCGCCCTCTTTGCCCTTGGCGGCGTCTGGCTTGGAGAGATGGCGGGGTATCGCATCACGGCCATCGGCGATCTCAACGGCGCCCTCACTCCGCTGATGAAAGAGGTGGTGGCGGTGCCGGCGGGCTGGCTTGGCAACTTTGTCGCCCATCCGGTGCTCTGGGCCGTGCCTGTGCTCGGGCTCCTGCTGCCCCTGGTGTGCGCGCTGGCAAGCCGCCTCGGCAAGTCCGGGCTGGCGCTCGTTGCCAGCGGCGGTGCCTGCGCCGCCATGATGCTGACCGTGGCCATCGCGCTCTTCCCCTTCGTGCTGCCCTCGTCCCTGGATCCGGCCAGCAGCCTGACCCTGTGGGACAGCACCTCCAGCGAGCGCACCCTGCTTATCATGCTGGGGATCGTCGGGGTACTGATGCCGGTCAACATCGGCTACACCCTCTGGGTCTACCGGGTGGTGCGCGGCAGGGTCAGCGCCGAGCAGGTGCGCCAGCACGGCCACAGCCTTTACTAATCCGCTTCAACACAAGGATCAATGCGATATGTGGTATTTCACCTGGTTGCTGGGGCTGGGGTTCGCCTTGCTCTGCGGGCTGGTCAACCTGCTCTGGCTGGAGGCGCGCTGGGCTGCCGATGAGGATCTCAAGGAGCCCTGAGCCTCGCATCTTGCCCATGAAAAAGGCCGACACAGGGTGTCGGCCTTTTGCTTGCCCGGGGTCAGGCAAGGGCGGCGCGGCGCTCGCCCGCTTCGCTGACATGGGTGAGGCCGTAGGCCAGCAGCACGATGAGGGCGCCAATCCAGGGTGTGTGCATCAGGCCGAGGTGCTCCACCACGAAACCGCCGACCACGGAGCCCAGCGCAATGCCGACGTTGAAGGCGGCGATGTTGAGGCCGGAGGCCACATCCACGGCATTGGGGGTGTGGCGCTCGGCCTGTTTCACCACCAGTACCTGAAGACCCGGCACGTTGCCAAAGGCGAAGGCGCCCCACACCAGCACGGTCAGTACCGCCAGCACCGGGTGCGGTGCGGTGAAGGTGAGCACCAGCAGCACCAGGGCGAGCCCGGCGAACAGCAGCTTGAGAGCGGGCAATGGGCCCATCCGGTCGGCGAGCTTGCCGCCCCAGATATTGCCGACGGCGACCGATACCCCGTACACCAGCAGAATGAGGCTGACCGCGCCGGCGCTAAAGCCGCTCACCTGTTGCAGGATGGGGGCGAGGAAGGTAAACGCCGTGAAGGCACCGCCGTAACCGAGCGCCGTCTTGGCGTAGACCAGCAGCAAGGGCTTCCTGGTGAGCACCGAGAGCTGCTCGCGAACGCTGGAGGCGGCCCCCTTCGGCAGGTTCCCCGGTACCAGCAGCATGCTGCCCACCATGGCGACGAGGCCGAGCAGGCTCACCACCAGGAAGGTTTCGCGCCAGCCAAAGACCTGACCAATCCAGGTGCCAAGTGGGACGCCGGTCACCAGGGCGACCGTGAGGCCGCTGAACATGATGGCGATGGCGCTGGCCGCCTTCTCTTTGGCCACGAGACCCGTGGCGATGGTGCTGCCTACCGAGAAGAAGACCCCGTGGGCCAGCCCGGTGAGGATGCGGGCCACAATCAGGCTCTCGTACCCGGGGGCCTGCCAGGCCAGCAGGTTGCCGACAGTGAAGAGGGCCATCAGTCCCACCAGCAGCCACTTGCGCGGCAGCTTGCCGGTGAGGGCCGTGAGCACGGGGGCGCCGATGGCCACCCCAAGGGCATAGAGGCTGACCAGCAGGCCCGCCGAGGGGAGCGAGACATTGAGCTGCTCAGCGATGGTGGGGATGAGCCCCACGATCACGAATTCGGTGGTGCCTATAGCAAAGGCACTTAAGGTGAGGGCAAATAACGCCAGTGGCATAACAACTCCTTGGATTGGGACTCCCGACGGGAGAATGGCGCCAGTATGCCGAGGGTGTTTGTTGGTAAAAATGACGGCAACGTCAAATTACTTTTGCCAAATCAGCAGCAATGGGGCCGTGGAAGTGGGAGTGGCCGAGGCAACTGCGGCAAGAGCGGCCGTAGCGCGCGAGGTGGGTGCAGAGACAACGCGCACGGCGGCAACCCGTGCAGAGCGAGCCGGGACAGAGAGAAAAGAGGAAAGAGAAATGAGGTAAGAGGTAAAGGATTGAGGGAAGGTGTTGGAGGAGGACTCGGGCGGCGGTGACGCGCGGTATTGGGGACAAAAAAAGCGGGAGGCATTGTGCCTCCCGCTGGTGCTGAAGAATGTCATTGAGCCTTATTTGCTCCCTTCTCCCCTGGCGGGAGAAGGGCTGGGGATGAGGGGGATCAATCCCAATCCGGCGCAAAGTCCGGGTTGGCGCAGCGCTCACCCCGATCCAGGGTGGCAATCTGCGCCATCTCGTCGCTGCTGAGCCGTACCTTCAGCGCAGCCAGGTTGGCGGCCAGATTCTCCCGCTTGGTAGAGCTCGGGATCACCGTCATGCCCTGGGCCAGCAGCCAGGCTAGCGACACCTGGGCTGCCGAGACGCCGTGGCGCTGGCCGATCTCCATCAAGAGCGGCTCGGCGAGCACCTTGCCATAGGCGAGTGGCATATAGGCGGTGATGGCGATGCCGTGGGCCTGGCAGAATTCGACCACCTTGCGGTTTTGCAGCAGCGGGTGGATCTCCACCTGCTGGTGGGCGATGGCGCCCGGCCCCAAAATCTCGATGGCCTGTTTAAGCTGGGCCACGGTGAAGTTGGAGACCCCGATCTCCCGGGTCAGGCCCCGGGCTTTGGCCTCGGCGAGTTGCTCCAGATAGACCGCCATCGGCACCTCATCCTGGGGGGAGGGCCAGTGAATGAGCGCCAGATCCAGATAGTCGGTGCCGAGTTTTTCCAGGCTCACCTCCAGGCTCGGGATCACCTTGCCCGGACCGAACTCGCTGGTCCACACCTTGGTGGTCAGGTAGATATCCTGGCGGGGCACGCCACTCTCGCTCATCAACTGGCCGACTTCGGCCTCGTTGTCATAGATCTGGGCGGTGTCGATATGGCGGTAGCCAAGTTCCAGCCCCTGGAGCAGGGAGTCGCGAAGGGGCTGATCTTTCAGGCGGAAGGTTCCAAGACCCAGGTTGGGCATCTTCATCATCAAATTCCTCAGGTTAGTGTTTCTACGCTCAATGCTTTGTCTGTTTGCCGGGCCTGCGGTGCAGATCCGGCGGGGAGGGCGCCGGCAGCCTCAGACCCTGTGATAGCGGCGCACCAGGCTGCTGGCAAACCACTCCTGAGTGTCGGCCACGAAGGCGAGAAAATGGGGCTGCTGCTGGTGGGCGAGCAGGGCGGCTTCACTCTCCCACTCCTCGTACAGCATCCAGCTATGGGGGCTCTCCAGGCTCTGGTGCAACTGGTAGCAAAGGCACCCCGGCTCTTGCAGGGTAGCGGCGATCAGCGGCTCGAGGGCGGCGCGAAACTGGGCGGCGAATTCGGGTTTGGCGTCAAGCTGGGCAATCACAATCAGGGGGGATGGCATCTGAACCTCCTCGTTAAGACGGGAGTCAGTATGCCCGCCCCAGACTGGGGGATACAGGGCAGCAGTCGCAAAACACTATTGAGGTGAGTGCAGCAATGTGGCCTCCCCATGGCTGGTCGTGGTGCAGGTGGGCCAGGGGAGGGCGGAGTATTATCAGGCGCTGGCCGGTTCGGACCAGACCGCAAATTCATTGCCGCTGGGCTCGACAAAGTGAAAGCGGCGGCCACCGGGAAAATCGAACAGGGGGCGCACTATGATGCCCCCTGCGCCGGCTACCTTGCTCTGGGTCGCCTCGATATCGGCGCTGTAGAACACCAGGAGCGCCCCGCCCTGAGCACTCTGGCTGCACAGTTCGGTGCGGTAGAAGCCGCCATCCAGCCCTTCCCCTTCGAAGGCGCAATAATCGGGGCCGTAGTCGGCAAACTGCCAGCCAAAGGCGGCGGTGAAGAAGGCCTTGGTGGCGGCAAGATCCCTGGCCGCAAACTCCACATAGTTCAGTTTTTCATGGGCCCTGGTCATGGGCTCTCCTTGTCGGTGATTATTTCGGTTGTCAGCGTTTTTGCGTGCGGATCGTTGAGTGCGGCAAGGCGTCCCAGGGGGTCAGCTTGAGCCGCTTGCGCCGAAACCAGAACCAGGTCCCCATCAGCAGACCGAGCCCGATGCCAAACAGCAGGCTCTGGCGCAGGGCAAACCCCGGGCTCACCTCATCCTGCCAGCCGAGGCACCACATCAACACCCCCCAGATAGCGCCGATGGGGAGTCCCAGGGCAAGAACGTTGATCATAAAGCGTTCGTAGTGGGGCGGCCTGATGGTGAACCCCGCCTTTCGCAGCAGCCAGATGATCGGCGGGTTGTAGTTGAGCGTTTGCACGCCCTTCTCGGCCAGCTCCCGATGGGCGGCGGCCAATCTGTTGTCGAATGTCATGGATCGTCCCTGTCATAGTGTGGCGCCATACGGTGCCGGTTGGCGGCATTGTACTGGCAAGGGCGCAGATAAAACAGGTGGTGCGTCACGATACGAAGCGACGCCTGTCTTGCCAACTCCCGGCCATTGCACCTATAAAGGCCCATTACTCTTGCCAGGATGACAACAATGAAGACCCATTCCGATGAATTGACCCTGTTTGTGGCGGTGGTGGAGGCGGGCAGCTTTCGCCAGGCGGCGGAGAATCTCGGCATGGATAATTCCGTGGTGAGCCGCGGCATCAAGCGCCTCGAAGAGAAGCTCGCCACCGTGCTCCTCAACCGCACCACGAGGCGGGTCAGCCTGACCGAGGAGGGGAGCTGGTTCTATCAGCGGGCGGTGAAGATCCTGACCGAGATGAGCGAGGCGGAAGGGTTGCTGCTGATGCGCCGGGAGCAGCCGGAGGGCATATTGCGGGTGGACGCCGCCACCCCCTTCATCCTGCATAGATTGGTGCCCATCATCGGCGAGTTTCGCCGCCGCTACCCCGCCATCGAGCTGCAACTGCACAGCTCCGAGGGCTTCATCAACCTGATGGAGCGGCGGGTGGACATGGCCATTCGCATCGGCGAGCTGACGGACTCCTCCCTGCGGGCCCTGCCCCTTGGCCGCTCGCGGCTGCGGCTGCTGGCCTCCCCCGGCTATCTGAAGGCACGCGGTACCCCGCGCCAGCCGGCTGACTTGCTGGCGGGCCACGAGCTGCTCGGTTTTTTGCACCCCGATCACCTCAATCATTGGCCCCTATTGAGCGAGGAGCAGGGGGACAGGTTCGCCATCACCCCGACCCTGCGGGCCAGCAGCGGGGAAACCTTGCGTCAGCTGGCGCTGGCGGGGCAGGGGATCGTCTGCCTGTCGGACTTCATGACAGGGGATGACAGGGCGAGCGGGGCGCTGGTGGAGGTGCTGGCCCGCAGCAACAGCGGCGCCTCGCGCCCCATCCATGCGGTCTTCTACTCCGATGCCCAGCGGGACATCCGGCTGCGGGTCTGGCTCGATTTCCTGAAAGAGCAGCTCGGTGCTGAGGCGTTGTAGAGGGCATGTCGACAGTTCCAACCCCCTCCACGAGGGGGAGGGGTCATTTTCTCCCACCCCTTGGCAAGGGAAGGGTTGGGGTCGGGGGCGGTCAGAACAGTCGTGCTCGCCAATAAAAAGAGGCCGACATCGCTGTCGGCCTCTTTGCTTTTTTCATCTCAAGGACGCGTCGGTTACCCCATCACTCCTCTTCGGCCCAGCGGCGTGAACGTTCCACCGCCTTCTTCCAGCCGCTGTAGCGCTTGGCGCGATCGTCACGGTCCATCTGCGGAATGAACTCGCGGTCCACGCTGAACTTGTCTTCCAGCTCTTCAGAGCTCTTCCAGAAGCCGACGGCGAGGCCGGCCAGGAAGGCGGCGCCCATGGCGGTGGTCTCGATGCGGGTCGGACGCACCACAGGGGTGTGCATCATGTCAGCCTGGAACTGCATCAGGAAGTCGTTGGCCACGGCGCCGCCATCCACCTTCAGGGCTGCCAGCTTGATGCCGGAGTCCTGCTGCATGGCATCCAGCACGTCGCGGCTCTGGTAGGCGATGGATTCCAGCGCAGCGCGGATGATGTGGTTGCGGTTGGCGCCACGGGTCAGGCCGACCATGGTGCCGCGAGCATACGGATCCCAGTAGGGGGCGCCCAGACCGACGAAGGCCGGTACCAGGTAGACGCCGTTGGTGTCACCCACCTTGGAGGCGAAGTAGTCGGTATCGCGGGCATCGTGAATGATCTTCAGCTCGTCACGCAGCCACTGGATGGTGGCGCCACCCATAAATACCGCCCCTTCCAGTGCGTAGTTCACTTCCCCTTTCGGGCCGATGGCGACCGTGGTCAGCAGGCCGTTGCTGGAGCGAACCGGCTCGGTGCCGGTGTTCATCAGCATGAAGCAGCCGGTACCGTAGGTGTTCTTGGCCATCCCTTTTTCGAAGCAGAGCTGGCCGAACAGGGCGGACTGCTGGTCACCGGCGATACCGGCGATGGGGATGCGGGCGCCGCCGCCACGGGTGGTGTAGCCATAGACCTCGGAGGAGGGTTTGACTTGCGGCAGCATGGAGGCGGGGATGCCCAGCTCGTCCAGCATGCGCTCATCCCACTTCAGGTCGCGGATGTTGTAGAGCATGGTGCGCGAGGCGTTGGTCGGGTCGGTGACATGCACCTCGCCGTTGGTCATCTTCCACACCAGCCAGGTGTCGATGGTGCCGAACAGCAGCTCGCCGTTCATTGCCTTCTCCCGGGCACCTTCCACGTTGTCCAGGATCCACTTCACCTTGGTACCGGAGAAGTAGGCATCCAGCACCAGGCCGGTGTTTTCACGCACGTACTCTTCAAGGCCGCGGGCCTTGAGCTCTTCACAGATGGCGGCGGTGCGGCGGCACTGCCAGACGATGGCGTTGTAGATGGGCTTGCCGGTGGCCTTTTCCCAGACGACGGTGGTTTCACGCTGGTTGGTGATGCCGATGGCGGCGATCTGCTCGCTGTGCAGGCCGCTCTTGGCCAGCACTTCGGTGAAGACGGAGGACTGAGTCGCCCAGATCTCCATGGGGTCGTGCTCGACCCAGCCCGCTTTCGGGTAGTGCTGGGTGAATTCGCGCTGGGAGGTCGCGACGATGTTGGCGTCCTGATCGAAGACAATGGCACGGGAGGAGGTGGTGCCCTGGTCCAGCGCAACGACAAATTTCTTTTCAGCAGACATGATGTTCTCCACGTTTTTATTTTCCACGTTGTTACACGTTGGGGAGGGCCGCTCTCAGGCGGCGGCCTCTTCTTTGTTAGACAGCTTGGCGGCTTCTTCGGTGGCGACGCGGTTGCCCGGGACGCAGGGAGCCAGCACTTTCACATACAGGGCGGTACCGATCTGGGCGCCGACGATGGGGCCAAGGATGGGGACCCAGAAGTAGGGGTTGTCACGACCACCGGTCAGGGCCACGTCACCCCAGCCAGCCACGAAGGCGAACAGTTTGGGGCCGAAATCACGGGCCGGGTTCATGGCAAAGCCGGTCAAGGGGCCGAGGGAGGCGCCGATCACCGCGATCAGGATACCGATGAGCAGGGCGGCGGCGAAGCCTTTGGGGGCGCCGTTGTTGTTGTCACCCAGTGCCATGATGCCCAGCATCAGGACGGCGGTGATCACCATCTCGACCGCGAAAGCCTGCATGTTGGAGAGCAGGGCATTGGGGTAGGTGGAGAAGATGCCTGCGGTGCCGAGGCTCTCGACGCTGCCGCGCACCACGTTGTGGGTCAGCTCCCACTGGGTGAACAGGTTGCTGTAGAGGGCGTAGACCAGGGCGGCGGAGGCGAATGCCCCGGCTATCTGGGCGATGATGAAGGGCACCACCTTGCGCTTGTCAAAGCCGCAGAAGGTCATCAGCGCCAGGGTCACGGCAGGGTTGAGGTGGGCACCGGAGATGCCACCGGTGACATAGATGGCGATGGCGACACCCAGGCCCCAGGTAATGGAGATTTCCCATTGCCCGAAGTTGGCGCCAGCCAGCACCAGGGCAGCCACGCAGCCGACGCCGAAGAAGATCAGCAGGCCGGTGCCGATAAACTCGGCGAGGCACTCGCCAAGCAGGGTATTGGGTCTTTGTATGCTCATAGTTGTTATTCCTTATATCCACCCACAGTAGGTTTGATGTTCCGTTTTGTTATCTTTCATTCCCATTCATTGCGCCCGAAAACGTTTCTTCTTGTTTTTTGAGCTTGCGCAAACGTTATGCTCGTTTGCGCTCGTTCTTGGACGAGAGAGAAAATAAACCTTCTGCGTCAATTCACCATACCCCTGCCACCGGAAATGTGGGCAAGATCCCATTCATTGCTAAGAAAATGTGACGAAAAGCAACAGTTGTCGGCCATATTACTCCTTAGTGAGTAGCCAAAAGCCACGCCATGCGTGGGCTGACCCTGGATGCGCGTTCACTCACTGCGTCACAATTTTTGTAATAAAACTGCAATAATTTAGCGCTCATCACAGATTAAATGTTCACAAATGAGCACAATAGGCTCGCTTGCGAATCAAGACGCGTCTGATCGCGGCATGAGCGGGGCGTCCTCAACCGCCCAGAACAACAATAAAAGGAAGCAGAACATGCTTAGTCTCTTCAGGCCTGCACCCCATATTGACCGGCTGCCGGCCGACAAGGTGGATCCCTTCTACAAACGCATGCGTTGGCAGGTGTTCTTCGGGATCTTCTTCGGGTATGCGGGTTACTACCTGGTACGGAAAAACTTCAGTCTGGCGATGCCCTACCTCATCGAGCAAGGCTTCTCCCGCGGGGATCTGGGTCTGGCCCTCTCCGGCGTCTCCATCGCCTACGGTCTCTCCAAATTCCTGATGGGGAACGTGTCGGACAGATCCAACGCGCGCTACTTCCTCTCCGCCGGTCTGCTGCTCTCGGCAGGCATCATGTTCATGATGGGGACCATGCACTGGGCTACCTCCAGCATTGGCATCATGTTCGTGCTCCTGTTCCTGAACGGCTGGGCACAGGGCATGGGCTGGCCCCCCTGCGGCCGTACCATGGTGCACTGGTGGTCGCAGAAGGAGCGGGGTGAGATCGTCTCGGTCTGGAACGTGGCCCACAACGTGGGCGGCGGCATGATAGGCCCCCTGTTCATCCTCGGCATGGGCTGGTTCAACGACTGGCGCAGCGCCTTCTATGTGCCTGCGGCGGCGGCGGCGGCCATCGCGGTGATCGCCTTCTTCGTGATGCGCGATACCCCGCAATCGGTCGGTCTGCCCCCCATCGAGGAGTACAAGAACGACTACCCGAAGGATTACAACGAAAGCCACGAGCAGGAGTTCTCCGCCAAGGAGATCTTCATGAAGTACGTGCTGCACAACAAGCTGCTCTGGTACATCGCCATCGCCAACGCCTTCGTCTACCTCATCCGTTACGGCGTGCTGGACTGGGCGCCCACCTATCTGAAAGAGGCCAAGGACTTCAGCGTGGATCACTCCTCCTGGGCCTACTTCCTCTATGAGTGGGCGGGGATCCCGGGCACCCTGCTGTGCGGCTGGATCTCCGACAAGATGTTCAACGGCCGCCGTGCCCCGGCAGGCATCCTGTTCATGGTGCTGGTGACCCTCTCCGTGCTGGTCTACTGGTTCAACCCGGCGGGCAACCCGACCATCGACATGATGGCCCTGGTCGCCATCGGCTTCCTCATCTATGGCCCCGTCATGCTGATCGGCCTCTACGCCCTGGAGCTGGCGCCCAAGAAGGCGGCCGGTACCGCGGCGGGCTTCACCGGCCTGTTCGGTTATCTGGGTGGCGCGGTCGCGGCCAACGCCATGCTGGGCTACACCGTTGACCACTTCGGCTGGGACGGCGGCTTCATGGTGCTCACCGTCTCCTGCGTGCTCTCCATCATCCTGCTGGCCATGACCCTCAAGCACGAGAACGAGTCGATTGCCGCCAAGGCGGCTGCCCATAAGGCATAAAACGTGATCCTGCCCTTATCGATTGGAAAAGGGATCAGGTACACTGCCAAAGGCCCCGCACCTGCCGGGGCCTTTTTTCGTCTCATCTGCGGAGTGCAAGCGTGAAGCAAACCCAACGACATCTGGAGATCCTGGACGTCCTGACCCGGCAGGGTTTCGTCTCGACCGACGATCTGGTGACCCATTTTGACGTCAGCCCCCAGACCATTCGCCGGGATCTCAACGATCTCGCCGAACAGAACAAGATCCGGCGCCATCACGGCGGGGCCTCACTGCATTCGAGTACCGTCAACACCGCCTACAGTGCCCGCAAGGTGATGCAGCTCAAGGAGAAGGAGCGCATCGCCCGGGAAGTGGCCGCCAACATCCCCGACGGCTCGTCGCTCTTTATCGACATCGGCACCACCACCGAGGCCATCGCCCGGGCCCTGCTCGACCACCGGGAGCTGCGCGTGGTCACCAACAACCTGAACGTCGCCAGCATCCTGACCGCCAAGGATGACTTCACCGTCATCATCGCCGGCGGCGAAATTCGCAACCGGGATGGCGGCATTGTCGGGGAGGCGACCCGCGACTTCATCGGCCAGTTTCGCATGGACTACGGCGTCATCGGCATCTCGGGCATCGACAGCGACGGTTCCCTGCTCGATTTCGACTATCACGAGGTGAAAATCGCCCAGGCCATCATCGCCCACTCCCGCCAGGTGTTCCTGGCCGCCGACCATACCAAGTTTGGCCGCAACGCCATGGTCAACCTCGGCAACCTCAACCAGATCCACGCCCTGTTCACGGATCAGGAGCCGCCGGAGAAGCTGATGCGACTGATGTCCCAGCATCAGATCGCCTGCCATATCTGCTGAGCTTCCCTGCACAGGCATCAGGCCGCCTCGGGGCGGCCGCTTTTTTTCCTGCCCCCTCCCGTCCTGCGGCGTCTCCCTTGCGGCGCCTAAGCGGCCAGTTCCTGGCGCTGATACTCCTTCTTTGACCCCCTGATGTTGCCCCCCGCACTCGGGCGCCAGGTTTGCACCGACGCTAGGCGCCTGTGAGGGATTCACGCCATCGCGCTCACTGCCTTGCCTCATGGCCTCCCCATCCGTGACTCTTTGCTCTCCTCCCTGCCCGAAATGGTTGTTTCCGGCAGACCTTAGCCTGGCCAGGCCGTCACCGACTGGCAGCATTTTTAGCATTGTGAAAACAATCGCGATCACATTTCTCTCACGAAATGTTCGTTTATTGGTTTTTCATGTTCTAATATGAGCGAAATCAAACATTGCTGTCATGGCAAACACAAAATAAGAAAGTAGGTGAACATGAGCGAACATTATGATCTGGTCGTCGTCGGCGGCGGCATCAACGGGGTCGGCATCGCGGCAGATGCGGCGGGGCGGGGGCTGAAGGTGGCGCTGTTCGAGGCGAGCGATCTCGCCTCTGCCACCTCGTCCAACTCCAGCAAGCTGATCCACGGCGGCCTGCGCTATCTCGAACATTACGAATTCCGGCTGGTGAGAGAGGCGCTGGCGGAGCGGGAGGTCCTGCTCGGCATGGCTCCCCACATCGCCCGTCCCATGCGTTTTCGTCTGCCTCATCGCCCGCACCTGCGTCCGGCCTGGATGATCCGCGCCGGTCTCTTCCTTTATGACAACCTGGCCAAGCGGGACAAGCTCAAGGGGAGCTGCGGCCTGCGCTTCCTGCCGCAGGACGGTCTCAAGAGCGGCATCAACAAGGGCTTTGAATACTCGGACGCCTGGGTCGACGACGCCCGGCTGGTGGTGCTCAATGCCATGCTGGCGCGGGACAAGGGCGCTGACGTGCAGACCCGTACCCGCTGCGTCAAGGCGGTGCGCGGATCCAAGCACTGGACCCTGACGCTGGAGTGGGAAGGGGGCGAGCAGTTCACCGTCAGCTGCCGTGGTCTGGTCAATGCGGCGGGCCCCTGGGTCAAGACCTTCTATGACGAGAGCCTGAGCGAGAAATCCCCCCGCGGCATTCGCCTCATCAAGGGGAGCCACATGATAGTGCCGCGCATCCATGAGCGCGAAGAGGCTTACATCCTGCAAAACGAGGACAACCGCATCGTCTTCGTCATCCCCTACCAGCAGGACTATTCCCTCATCGGCACCACGGACGTGGAGCACAAGGGCAGCCCGCGGGAAGCCAAGATCAGCGATGCCGAGATCAACTACCTGTGCAAGGTGGTCAATGCCCACTTCACCAGGCAGATAAGCCCGGCAGACGTGGTGTGGACCTATGCCGGGGTGCGCCCCCTGTGTGACGACGAGTCCGATTCACCCCAGGCGGTGACCCGGGACTACACGCTCGAGCTCAGTGGTGAATCCGACGGCGCGCCGCTCTTGTCGGTGTTTGGCGGCAAGCTCACCACCTACCGCAAGCTGGCCCAGGCCGCCTGCAACAAGCTCAAGCCCTGGTTCAGCCAGATGGGAGAGGACTGGACCGCCTCCTGCCGGCTGCCCGGTGGCGAGTTCGACTGCTCGGTGCGTGAACTGGCGCGTGCCTTTGCGCTGGAATTCGACTGGCTCGACGATCGCAGCGCCCTGCGCATCGCCGAAGCCTATGGCGCTCATGCCCGCCTCTGGCTGAAGGAGGAGCGCGGCCAGCACTTTGGCGCCGGGCTGTATGAATCCGAAGTGCGCTATCTCATCGCGCGCGAATGGGCTCACTCTCTGGAGGACATCCTGTGGCGCCGCAGCAAGCTGGGGTTGCGCCTGTCGGAATCCGAACAGCAGCAGCTCGGTGCCTGGCTGCTCGAGCACCACCACGCCCTGCCCGAAGCCTGCTGATGACCCATGGCGGGCGGCCTTTGCCGCCCGCCGTCAAACTGCAATAAACCCCTGCTATAACAATTACCTGCATCCTACACACCATAACAACGAGATCTCTTGATGAAGCAACCTCACCGTACCCTGATAGCCCTTGGCCTCGGGGCTGCCCTGGCGCTGCCCGCACTGGCGGCCGACGAAGGCAAAATCGTGATCGCCCACCGTGGCGCCTCCGGTTACCTGCCGGAACACACCCTGGAGTCCAAGGCCCTGGCCTATGGCATGGGCGCCGACTATCTGGAGCAGGACCTGGTGATGACCAAGGATGACCAGCTGGTGGTGATGCACGATCACTTCCTCGATGGCATCACGGACGTGGCCGAGCGCTTCCCCGGCCGGGCCCGCCCGGACGGACGCTACTATGTGGTGGATTTCACCCTGGACGAGGTGCGCTCCCTGCGCATGACCGAGCCGTTCCAGCTGGTGGACGGCAAGCAGGTGCCGGTCTATCCGGCGCGCTTCCCGTTGTGGAAATCCAGCTTCAGGATCCACACCTTCCAGGAAGAGATCGAGATGATCCAGGGGCTCAACAAGAGCACCGGCAAGCACATCGGTATCTACCCGGAGATAAAAGCTCCCTGGCTGTTCCGCCACGAGGGCAAGGACATCTCCAGGGCGGTGCTGAACGTGCTCAAGGAGTACGGCTACACCAGCAAGAGCGACAAGGTCTATCTGCAGTGTTTCGATGCCAACGAACTCAAGCGCATCAACGGCGAGCTGATGCCCGCCATGGGCATGGATCTCAAGCTGGTGCAGCTGATGGCCGAGACCGACTGGAACGAGACCATGGTCTATGACGCCAAGGGCAAGGCGACCCCCTATGACTACGACTGGATGTTCAAGCCGGGGGCCATGAAGACCATCGCCACCTATGCCGAGGGAATCGGTCCCTGGAAACCCATGGTGGTGACCGAGCCGGGCACTCCCGGCAAGCCGGTCTTCACCGGCATGGTGAAAGAGGCCCACGCGGCCGGCCTCAAGGTGCATCCTTATACCTTCCGTCAGGATGAGGGGCAGATCCCGGCCTATGCGAAAGACTTCACCGACCTGCTCAACATCTTCCTCTACCAGGCCGATGTGGATGGGGTATTCAGCGACTTCCCCGACAAGGCGGTCGAGGCTATCAAGGCCCACGGCAAATAATAAAAGAAGAGCAACACGGGAATGCAAGCGGGGCCAGGTGCCCCGCTTTTTTATGCCCGGCGTCATCGCCGGGATGAGGGGCCGGATAAGGGGTCATGAGAGGGGGCAGAGAGATGATATTGAAATGGGTTGGTGTAATCTAATGTTTACGATTCGGGGCTGATTTGGCCTCGCGAGTCGCTACTTTTGAGTTGTTTCACTCTGCATTCTTGGTCATTTATCCATCTATCAGCGTGCAAAGACGCTGGTTTCACTTGATTGTTTGTTTTTCCTTGGTAAGGTGGGGGCGGTTGCGTAACAAAACGCTGACTTGTGTAAACAAAAATATACGGTCGGCGCCCTTGGCTTGAAACAGTAGAGAGAATGAGAAGATGCAAAGAGATCCCCTGAACAACATCCATATCCAGTCCGAACAAGTGATGATCACGCCTGCCCAGCTCAAGGAGAAACTGCCCATCTCCGATCGCGCGTTGGCATTCGTGCAAGGGGCCCGCAATACCATCGCCGACATTATCCACCGTCGCGATCACCGCCTGCTGGTGATCTGTGGTCCCTGCTCCATCCACGACATGGACGCCGCCAAAGAGTACGCAACCAGACTCAAAGCGCTGCATGACGCCTATCAGGACTCTCTCTACATTGTCATGCGGGTCTACTTTGAGAAGCCGCGCACCACGGTCGGCTGGAAGGGCTTTATCAACGATCCGAACCTGGATGGCACCTTTGACGTGGAGCTGGGTCTGCACCGCGCCCGCGAGCTGCTCTGCTGGCTGGCCGAGCTGGAGTTGCCGCTGGCCACCGAGGCGCTCGACCCCATCAGCCCGCAATACCTGGCGGAGCTCTTCTCTTGGTCGGCCATCGGTGCCCGCACCACCGAATCCCAGACCCACAGGGAGATGGCGTCCGGCCTCTCCATGCCGGTCGGCTTCAAGAACGGCACCGACGGCAACCTCGGCACCGCCATCAATGCGCTGCAGGCGGCCTCCAGCCCCCACGCTTTCATGGGGATCAACCAGCAGGGTCAGGTCGCGCTGCTGCAGACCCAGGGTAACCCGGATGGTCATGTGATCCTGCGCGGCGGCAAGCACCCGAACTACGACTCGGTCAATGTGTCGCTGGCGGAAGAGGCGCTGGAGAAGGCGGGTTTGCTGCCCGGTCTGGTGGTGGATTGCAGCCACGGCAACTCCAGCAAGGATCACCGGCTGCAGCCCAAGGTGGCCGACAACGTCATTCACCAGATCCAGGAGGGCAACCGCTCCATCATCGGGGTGATGCTCGAATCCAACCTGTTCGAAGGCAACCAGTCCAGCGAGCAGCCCAAGTGCGAGATGCGCTACGGCGTCTCCATCACCGATGCCTGCATCGACTGGGAGACCACGGATGCGCTGCTGGCCCGCTGCCACAGCCAGCTGGCGGCACCACTTTTGGCCAGAACATCGGCATAAGCCGTGGTATCTTGTTGTAACTGATTGAACCATCGAGGTATCACGGCCCACGCAGTGATACCTTGTTGCCTCTTGAATGACAGGGCGTCGCTGCGGGCGGCGCCAGCAGGGACTGGACATGGCGGAAGAGTTGAATGCCCTCAGGGACAAGATAGATGCGGTGGACAAGCAGCTGATTGATCTGCTGGCTGCCCGTCTCGCCCTGGTGGGGGAAGTGGGGGAAGTGAAGAGCCGGCACGGCCTGCCCATCTACGCGCCGGATCGGGAGGCGAGCATGCTGGCCCGCCGCCGCGCCGAGGCCGAGGCACTGGGGGTGCCGGGGGACCTTATCGAGGATGTGCTGCGCCGGGTGATGCGCGAGTCCTATATTCTGGAGTCCGCCAGCGACAAGGAGCACCACTTCAAGTGCATGAAGCCTGAGCTCGGCAAGGTGGTGATCATCGGTGGCCAGGGGCAGCTTGGCCGCCTGTTCGGCAACCTGTTCAGCCTCTCGGGCTACCGGGTCGAAACCCTGGGTCAGGCCGATTGGCCACGCGCCGACGAGATCCTGCACGGCGCCGGGCTGGTGATGGTGGCGGTGCCCATCGACGTCACCTGCCAGGTGATCGACCGGCTCGGCAACCTGCCGGCGGACTGCCTGCTGGTGGACGTGACCAGCGTCAAGAGTGAACCGCTTGCCCATATGCTGGCGGTACACCAGGGGCCGGTGCTGGGGCTGCACCCCATGTTCGGGCCGGACGTGGCGAGCCTCGCCAAGCAGGTGATCGTCTGCTGTCAGGGGCGCGAGCCCGCCGCCAGCCAGTGGCTGTTGGAGCAGATGACCATCTGGGGGGCGCGTTTGCAGCAGGTGGAGGCCAAGGCCCACGACGAGGCGATGACCTTCATTCAGGCGCTGCGCCACTTTGCTACCTTCGCCTACGGCTGGCACCTCTCCCGGGAGCAGGCCAACATCGACCGCCTGCTTGCCTTAAGCTCTCCCATCTACCGGCTGGAGCTGGCCATGGTGGGACGGCTGTTTGCCCAGGATCCCCACCTCTACGCCGACATCATACTGTCGTCGCCGCAGAACCTCGCGATGATCCGTCGTTACTACCAGAACTTCGGCGAGGCGCTGGGCCTGCTGGAGCGGGGCGACAGGGAGGGCTTCATCGAGGCCTTCAGCCAGGTCTCCGGCTTCTTCGGCGAGCGGGCGGAGGAGTTCCTGCGCGAGAGTCGCACCCTGCTGGCCCAGGCCAACGACCGTCGTCATCACGGCTGATGCACAAAGACATCCATACAAAAGGGGCCTGATGGCCCCTTTTTAATGTTGTTTGTGCTGCACCGATAACCAAGGTAGATGAAAACACAGGTCTGGGCGTGAAATCGCCCTCTTTCATTCGGCAGGCGGTTGACGCAAGTCGGCGTCATGCCAGCCCAGCGGCAGGGTGAGCAGCTGATCGATCAGCTCCCGGCGGTCGGATTTCTCCAGATAGGCGAGGTAGAGCGGGCGGCTCAGGGATTGGCCCCCTTCCACCAGATGAAGCTGCCCCTGCTCCAGGAAGGGGCTCACCATGCGCCTTGGCAGGTAGGCGGCGCCACCGTTGGCCAGCACGAATTGCAGGGCCATGCTGGCGGAGCTTGAATGCAGCACCGGGGTCTTCTGCAGGCTCTGCAATCGGCTCGATGGCGGTTCGAAGCTGGTGCCCCAGTCGAGATGAATGTGGGGCATCTGCATCAGGCTGTCGGCGTTTGCGGCCGGCTCCCGGCTCACCAGTTCGAACACCAGCTCGCCGATGGGGTGCAGGGCAATCTCGTCGATCTTGGTCGGCTCGGAGAGCAGGGCGAGATCGAGGGAGCGCTCCAGCAACTGGCGACAGAGGTGCTCGCGGGAGGCGGTTTCGAGGCGCACCGCGAGGCCGGGGGCCAGGGCATAGACATGGTTGAGCCAGTCGTTGAAGTCGAGCTCCCAGAAGACGGCGGGGGCGCCGATGGCAAGCTGCTGGCTGAAACCGGGGGAGAGGGCCACGTCCTGCTTGGCGCGCCCCAAAGTATGCAGAATGGCGTCTGCGTAGGGCAGCAGACGCTCACCGGAGGCAGTCAGGCGGATGTTGTTGCGATGACGGGCAAACAGGCTGACCCCGAGTTGCTGCTCGAGCTGGCGGATCCGGAAGCTCACCGCCGACTGGGTCAGGTAGAGATTTTCAGCCGCCCGGCCAAAGTGCCGGGTCTTGCTGACCTCGATGAAGGTCCGAAGCAGCTCGGTATCCATTAATCGAGGGACTCGTCGCTGCCGCCACCGCCGCCTTCAAAGCTGCCACCCGCATCTTCATTGGCGCCGCCTGCGACGGTGCACAGACGGTGCACGCGCTTGGGACCAATCACCTTCAGGTATTTGAACCACACCTTGGCGTGGGGGTTGTTGCCGGCTGCGCCGGATTTGACCTGTTCGATAAAGGCACTTTCTACGTCATCGCGCGGGGCCAGGTTGCCCTGATAGAGCGCCAGCATCACGGTGCCATATTTTTCCAGACTGTCCGCTTCGGCCACGGTGAATTCGCCACTGCGACGCAGGCCACGGGGAAAATGTTTGAAGTCGTTGAAACGCTTGTCTGATTCGAAGCTCATAGTGCTCTTGTTCTGGTTAGTTTGACCTTTGCGGGCAAGTATCATCAGGCCGTCGCAGAGTGCAAAATCAATTTTCTTACTATGTTAATAAATATCTTTTATCGAACAGGGTTTGTCGCATCCCGAGGGGGCATTTTGCGGTGCGCTGCACAAAAAAGCCTGAAAAATAGTGGAGTTATGTCAGATTTTGTACAGGAAAAACCGCTCAAGAACGGGCTCGGAAGCTAAAAATAAGGCGCCGTATGGCGCCTTTTTATCATCATGACTGAGCTGAACCCGAGTGCGCGGCACTCACTCAATCATGGCTGGCTGTGCCAGGTTGTCGGCACGCCACAGACGATAGCGCACCTCGTACTCCTGGGGCACATAGATGACGAAGGGCAGCTTGGAGTTGTAGTTCACGAAGAAGCCCTGACCGTAGATCTGGACGAAACTCTCCTTCTTCTGGCCGTCTGGGCAGGCCATCAGGGTGCTGACGGGGCCGGTGACCTGGCCCAGGGTCAGGTAGTTGTAACCCCAGCCCTTGACGCTGTGCTGTTCCAGATTGCCCGCGAAGCGGGGCAGGTTGCAGTCGACCAGCATCTTCTTGCCGACTTGCAGCTCGACCATCATGTCGGCTTCGTTCTCGACTTCCGGCAGACGGATCACGACACGTTCCTGGTTCACTTCGGCGGCGGGGAACATGCTGATATCAAATTTTTTCGGTTCGGCGGCGAAGGCATGGCCACCCAATAACAAGGCGCCCAGCAGGCTAAAACGCAACACGGTTTTCATCTGTACCTCTTGGGATTGGTTCAACGCCGCTAGACTAACCGCTCTGCCGGTTTCATGCCAGCGCTGCGGCGTGCAAAACCGCCCTGAACAGGCATCACATGACGCAATTTGATGCTTTTTTGACGGTCAGGGTCACCCTGGCGCTTCTTGCATCGTGTCAAACAGGGGGCCGGGTGGCCCCCATGTCCAGGCTGTCACCTCACCAGCAGGACCTGTTTCGCCCAGGCGCGGGGGGCGCGCTGGGCGACGGAGCCGCTGGTGATGTCCAGGTAGGCGACGCCCTGAAGGGCCGGCACCGGGGTGGAGGACCAGAGATAGACATAGCCGTCGTTCACCTCCTTGCCATCCCCGGCCATGGCGCGGGGGAAGATGGTTTCGTTCAATGCCGGTTTGTAACAGGCGGACTCCAGAATGCTGGCGAGCTCCTTGATGGTGGGCAGGCGCCAGTCGTGATGACCACCAAAGCCATACAGGGCATGGCTCGGTTCGGTGCGGATCCGTTCCGCCGTCTGCAGTGCCTGTTGCCAGTAGAGGCGGGTGGGTTCCCCCTCGCAGCTCTGGTTGCGCCAGGTCTGGCCGAGCTGGCAGCGCATCCAGGTCAGACCGGTGCCCCTGTCGGTGACGGTGCCGTTGCCGTGATCCTGGAAACGGGCGGTGGGGCTGGTACGGGGCAGGGCGTCGTCGCAGATGGCGATGGCCAGTGCCAGGGGGCTGCACAGGGTGAGCAGCAGGGTCAGAAGATACTTGTTCATCGGGTTACCTCGGCCACAAGGCGCAGTTGTATGGCATTGATTTCATTTTCGTTCTGGACGCCATAGGGGTAATCGGTGCCCGCATCCTCCCCCAGGAACTGAGGGCTGATGACGGCGATGGGGACGCTCTCGAGGCGCCGGGATGGGGTCAGGGTCTGGGTCCAGTAGCTGCCATCGAAGTCGCCGCTCGAGGGACCGACGTCGGGGAAGTAGCGCACATCCAGGGTGACGAGCTGGCCATCCTGGCGGGCGAGGGAGCCGTAGTGTTGCAGGCTGCCTAGCTCCTGGGCCGTGGGCAGGCGCCAGTGCCCTATGCCGCAGAGTCGTTGTCCATTTAGCCATTGGCGATACTGCTCGGTGGAGCAGATAGCTTCCCCCTCGGGGCAGGCATAATCCAGCTCCGCCTGACTGGGGTGATAGTTGCCAAACTCCCAGGCGAAGACTTTGTGCAGATCCCGCGGACTGTCCGGATCATCGAGCTTCTTCTCCCAGACGAGGCCGGTATTGAGATCCTCCACGCACTCCCACTCGTCGGCATTGTCCGCCAGGGGTTGCCCCTTGCCGTCCAGCTTGCGATAGCGCAGGGGCGCCTGGCCCAGGCTCGCCTCCTGGCCCGGGTGATCCGCAGGCTCCTGGGTCAGCAGGTAATCCACCCCGTCCGTGTAGGTGGTGACGCCGCTGGCGGTCACCAACGCCCTAGGTTGCTGCTGCATCAGCACGGCGGCGAGTCTGGCCTGCTGGCTCAGTAGCTCGGGGCTGGCGGCAAAGTGCCGGGCGAGCTCGGGCAGCAGGGTGACCAGCCCCTGCCAGATCTGCAGGCGGCGTTCGCTGGCGGCCAAGGTGGGCAGGGTGGCCTCGTCATCGAAGGCGGCGAGGGCCAGCTCGGCGAGGGCGCGGTTGAAGTCGCCCAGCTGCGCCAGTGCCGCCAGATCTGGGCCGGGGTGAAGGGGGGCCAGGGCGAGCAGCACGTCCGTCAGGGCCTGAGCCGGTGGCAGCCCGTCCGAGATACGCGTCTGCAGCAGGGTGCTGAGGGGGCTGGGGGTGAGGTGCTGGTTGTCCTGGCGCGCCGCCGGGTGGGCCAGGGGCAGGGCGGCGGGATCCGCCGGAATGAACAGCAGAGGAGTGGTGAGCAGATCAGGGTGGCGCCGGGTCAGGGAGTGGGCACCGGCCTCGCCGCTGACGGCGGGCTCATTGGCTTCGCAGCCGTCGTTCTGGTTCAGGTTGATGCACAGGGTGCCCGCAGCGGGCAGGCTGACCGTCAGGCGGTAGTCCGGCGCGGTCAGGGGAGCCTCGTCCGAACCGCCGCCACAGGCGCTGAGCAGGGGGGCCAGCAGGCAGACGATCGGGGTCATTCTCATGGTCATGGTGTGTCCTTGGAGGGGCCTTGGCCCCTCTCTTCTTTATATAGGGAGAGTCAGAGGCGACGCAGACGGCGCCACAGGGCCAGCGGCAGCAGCCAGAGCAGGGGGAAGGCTCCCCCGCCACTGCTGTCCGAGGTATCGAAGCGGATGATGCCGTCATCCGGCACGGGCACGGTGTTGCCGCACTGGGCGCCGGTACGCTGACTGATGCTCCACCCGTTCAGGAAACCCTGATTGCCCGGTTTGCTGTCCACCACCTCCAGGGTCCAGCGACCGGCCAGGGGTTCTCCTTCGAAGGCGCTGAAGGGTTGCAGGGACTGCAACTCGGTGGGGAAGACCCCTTTCAGGCTCGGCAGGGGGCTGTAACCCTTGTCCCAGATCTGGACCCGGGTGCCGGCGGGGGAGCTGAGCCAGATCTCCAGCTCATCCAGCGCCTCGTGCTGCAGATCCAGGCTCAGTTGCAGCCTGTCGCTCACACGGGCATCGCTCTTCTCCAGCAGCAGGCTGGTTTCGCTCAAGCCGCGCACCTCCTCGCTCTGGGCATCGTTCAGTCGCTGTGACCGACCACTGGCCCGGCTGATGACGGGGGTGCCGATGGGTAGGGTCAGGGATTGCTGCCACTGGCGCTCGGTGGGGCTGGTACCGCTCATGGCGAGATTCACCGAGAGGCTCGCCTCGTCGCCGCAGGCGAGCGGGCTCTGGGCCAGCAGGCGCAGGGTGGTGGTCATGCTGGCACCGGCGGCCAGGGTTGCTGGTTGCCAGCTGTCAGGATCGGCCTGCAACCCGGTTGGCAGGGTGAGGGCCAGCTCATTGAGGGTCACTTCCCCTTTGCCCGGGTTGCTGAGGGTCAGCTGCACCGACTGGCGCTGCCCCAGCGGGATGGCGCTCCCCTCGGCGAGGGCAATATTGACGGGAGCTTGCAGCAGCCCGTGCTGGCGAAATGCCTGCTCCAGCAGACGGGCATAGGCTCGCGTCGGGTAGAGACGGGCTGCAGTATCCACGGTGATCCGGGCCAGTTGCGGCATGCGAATGGCCGGCCCCAGGCCGAAGTGGGATTCGATGATGACGCGATCAAACTCGTCCCTGGCCGCCTCACCGTGCTCGGCCACCGCCGTCAGCAGGGCCTGGAACAGCGGGGTGCCCCAGAGCTGATCCCCGTTGCTGCCGTTGATGGTGCGGTGGGCCGGGTAGCGGTAGTCCGGATGGTAGCGGGCGCGCAGATCGTCGAGCTGGCGCGGGGTGCGGTCGGTGAAGCGGGCATCCCAGTTGAACACCATGGCGGGTTCGAATTGGCGACCGGCTTCGCTGCGCTGGCGTTGACTGGCGGCCAGGTAGTCGCCAAAGCCCTCGCCGATGGCTCCCCAGTCACCCTCTTCCCCGAGATCCGGCAGGATGTGGTGCTGTACCCCGTGGCCGAACTCGTGCCAGATGACCATGGGATCCTCGGCATCGGGCACGCCGCTGCGACCCAGCTCCAGCCTGCGTTCGAACGGATCGTAGAGGGAGTTGTCCTGATAGCCCGCGTCCGTGTCGATGTCGAGCGCCCCGGGGATGAGCTCGGTGAAGCCGAGCGCCTTGAGGTGGCGCTGGGCGAGATCCAGATGGTAGTAGGCGTTGATGTCCGCAAAGCCGCGATCGTCCCGGGTCAGGCGAAAACCCTGCACGTCACTGCTGCTGTAGGGGGCCGATTCGGGGGCCATGACATCCACCACCCTGGCATGGGGGCCGCTCAGGCGATACTGCCCGGCTTGCAGGCTCACCGGCAGGGGAACCGGATCCTGGTAGGCGGCCTGTGCCAGCACCAGCTCATCGTGCCAGACCAGGCTGGCGTCCTGCAGGCGGGTGCGGGGATCGGGGTCGAACACCCGTGCCTGAACCTTCATATCGCCTGCATCGGCGACATGCAGAGGGTGGGTAGTTGCCTGATCCCCGAGACGGCCAAGCTCCTGCTCCCCGTCGCAACGGGCAAACAGCTGCACCTGGCTGGCCTTGGCATTGCCTGCCTTGTGCTCGCGCACCCGCTGGCGCAGGGCAGGCACCAGGGTATCGCCGTCTCGCCAGTACCAGGCTTCGACCGGCCCCAGCGTCTCTATCTGGTTGTCGTCGGTGCGCAGGGTGGCGAGCAGGGGATCCAGGGTGCCGCTGGCATCGCAGCCGGGCGCTGTGCTCTGCAAGGGGCGCAGGTTGTGATAGAGGCGCCAGGGGCGGCCGTCCCCGTCGACACTGACGGCGGCCTGGGTGGCGGCCACCGGCAGGCCGTTCACCAGCTGGCGAAAGCTGTAATGGTGGCCGAGCAGGCTGGCCCTGTCGTAATCGGGGGCGAGGAGCACACCGAGGCGCTGCTCGAGCCAGCGCTTCGGCGTCGTGGTCAAGGGTTGTTCATCGACAAACTGCAGATCGGCCGCCAGCAGCGGCGATGAGATCAGGGTTGCCGCCAGCCAGAGGGCCAGGGAAGAGGGTTTCATGGTTCACTCCAGAAAAAGAGGACAAGGGGTCAGTGGTTGACGCCCGCCAGGGTGAGCAGGAAGGCATACTCCTGCGCCGCACGCAGCGCCGCCGTTCGGGGGGCGCCCAGGTGGCCGCCGTCGAGTTCGGTGCGCAGCAGATAGGGGCCTGTTCCCGTGCTATGGGATCGCAGGCGGGCTATCCACTTGAGGGGTTCCCAGTAGGGCACCTGACTGTCGTGCAGGCCGCCCGTCACATAGACGGGGGGATAAGGGGCCTTGTGCAGGTTGTCGTAGGGGCTCAGGCGGCGCATGGCGGCATAGTCACTCGGGATGGCCGGATTGCCCCACTCGGCGTACTCCTGCCGGGTGAGGGGCAGCTCGGGATCCTGCATGGTGCCCAGCAGGTCGACGAAGGGAACTTGCAGCACGGCCCCGGCGAAACGGGTGGGCGCCTGGTTGAGTGCCGCAGCCACCAGCAGGCCGCCGGCGCTGCCGCCCATGGCAAACAGCCGGGCGGGATCGATGGCGGGATCCCGTGCCAGGGCATCGGCTACGGCGAGAAAATCATCCACGCTGTGCTGTTTGTCCCGGCCACGACCCTCCCGGTACCAGGATTCGCCGAGCAGACCGCCCCCGCGCACATGGGCGATGGCGTAGACGAAGCCGCGATCCAGCAGGCTCAGCACCCGGGGCTGGTAGTAGGGGCGCATGGGGGTGCCGTAGGCCCCATAGCCGTAGAGCAGCAGTGCCCGGGGGTGGGTAATGCCCTTGCGCCAGACCAGGGAGACAGGCACCTTGACCCCGTCCTTGCCCGCGATCCAGCGCCGCTCGCTCTGATAGGGGGAGGTGCCCCTGCTCTCAGGTGTCCCCTCCCAGGCGCCGGAGGCGAGATCCAGCCAGCGCTGGTGAGGTGGCTCGGCCATCCCCTGGCGGCGAATGAGCGCCTTGTCGCTGGCCGGTTCCTGGCTGCCCTGGATCCAGGCCGTGCCTGCGCCATCGGTGAGCGGCAGGCTGTGGGTCAACGCACCTTTGGCGTCCAGCACATCGAGCCAGTCATCCCCTTCCTTGCGGTATTGCAGCACGGTGTGCCGGGCAAAGAGGCGCCACTTCTCGAGTTCCCGGCCCTCGCCGGACCAGAGCCGTTGCCACTCTCCCTTCGCAACCTGGCTCAAGTCGGCCACCTGATAGAGGCCGAGGGCGCCGTCCCGGTTGCTCTTGAGCAGCACCCTGTCCCCCTGGGTATCCAGGTAGTATTCGAGGCCGCGCTCGCGCCCCTTGAGCAGGTCGGCCCGACCCGCGTCCAGCAGGTATTGCTCGGAGCTGTCGTGGTTGTTGCTTTGCAGCACCAGGTGGCGGCGATCCGTGGTGCGATAGAGGCCGAGCAGCCAGGCGGGATCGCGCTCCTCATACACCAGGGTCTCCTTGCCATCCTGCCAGGCCAGCAGTTGCCAGGGGCGCAGGGTCTGGTGCTCGTTGGCGAGGGTGTAGAGGGTCTTGCCATCCAGACTCCAGAGCAGATCGCCGGCGCGGTGAGGCAAAGAGGCCAGTGTCTCGCCACTCGCCAGATCCAGCAGGGTGATGCGGTAGTCCCGATCTCCCCTGCGGTCTTCGGCCAGGGCAAGCAGTTGCCCGTCCGGGTGCAGGGCCCAGGCGGCGAGCTCGTAATACCCCTCGGCAGGTTGGCGGGGAGCCAGCCGCTTTCGGGGAGCGTCATTGGCGTCGCTGCGTTGCCACAGGCTGCCGTCCGCCTCCATGCGCCACTGGCTGCCAGCCTGGCTCAACCAGTCGTCCGGCACGGGAGCGCCCCGCTCCCGGCCCTGCCACTCCGTCTGCAGGCGCTGCACCAGTGGCACCTGGTCGGCGAGCTGCCGCTCGGTCCAGCGGTTCTGCTCGCGCAGCAGCGTCAGGAGGGCGGGATCCTGGCGGCTGTCGTCACGCCAGCCACCATAGGGATCGAGACGGGCTATCTCCCCCTTCATCAGTTGCGGGCGCTCGGGGATGAGGGGCGCGGCCTCCAGGGTTGCCTCAGGCAGGGGGGAGGCGGGTGCCGGCGTGGCCAGCAGGCTGGCCAGGATCAATAGGCTGTGCATCAGATCCCCACGAAGGTGTAGCGCAGGCTGGCACTCAGGGTGCGGCCGCTCTGGGTGAAGAGGGAAGCATCGGTCCCGGCTTCCAGCCCGGCCACATCCTGATAGCGGGTGTAGCGGGTGTCGAACAGGTTGTCGAGCTTGAGGTTGACCTTGAGGGCGTCGGTGACCAGCCAGTCGGCCGTCAGGGCGAAACTGAGCCAGCCGGCACTTTCGAGGCAGTCCCCCTGGCGGCCGGTCAGGCTGTTGCCGCAGGTGGGCACCCGGCTCATGGCGGCGGCATAGTCCGCCTGAATGCCCAGGCTCCACTCATTGGCCTGATAGCTCAGACGGGTGTTGCCCTCGAGGGGCGTCAGGGTGCGCAGCGCTTCACCTTTGTTGTCCTCGCCATCGACCCAGCCGAGTTTGGTGGCGAGCTCCCACTCCTGGGTCAGCCAGTAGCTGGCGGCGAGTTCGGCCCCCCAGGTTTCGGCCTTGGCGACGTTGCGATATTGGCGCAGGATGACGCCATCGCTCAGGCGCAGCCCCACCTCGCGCCAGTCGATGAAGTTGTAGTAGCGGTTGTAGAAGAGCGCTGGCTTGATGCTCCAGTTGTCCCCCTCGCCACTCAGCCCCCACTCGATGCTGTGGCTGGTTTCCTCCTTGAGCCCGGTATTGGCGATGATCTCGAAGGGCGGCAGGGCGAAGTAGTGGGGGATATTGCCGTACACCTTGTCGTAGGAAGGCGCCCGGAACCCGTTGGCATAGCTGAGCCAGCTGCGCCACTGGTCGTTGAAGCGGTAGCTGGTGGCCAGGCTCGGGGAGAGGTGCCAGCTGTGGTTGCTGTCGTGGCTGCCGTCCAGCGGCGTGAGCCACTGGTGATCCATGCGCAGGGTGGGGGTGAACTGCCACTGGCCCAGGCTGGCCACGTCGCCGAGCCAGACTCCGGCCCTGTCGGTACGGGCGCGGCTGAAGGGGGCGGACTGGCCGGGTTGGGGAATGCCGGCCTCCAGACTCAGCTTCTCCACCGGCCGCTCGTGGGTGGTGCGCTCGAGCTCGATGCCGTAACTGAGCTGATGGGCGAGAGGGCCGGTGGCGAGATCCCGGCGCACATCCAGCTCGGTACCGATCCTGTCTTCGGTGAAGGTGGCGAGTTCCCGTTCGCTGCGATAGCGCGGATAACCGCTCAGCAGATCGTTTTGCAGCAGGCTGCGCTTGTTGGCGGTGTTTTTCGAGTGATTGCCGTAGGCACTCCAGGTGAGACTGTCGGCCAGTATTGTGTCGAGGTTGCTCGCCTCCCAGGCCAGCTTGCCCCCCTGGGTGCGTTGGCTGCCCTGCTCGTGGTACTGGCGCACCTGCCACTTGCCATCGGGCTGGGGCACTTCACGCGGCCCCTGATCCCGCTCGGCGTTGTCCTCGAAGTAGTCGAGTTCGAGGCGCAGCAGATGATGTTCGTTCAGCTGGATGCGAGAGCTGGTGGAGGCGCTGAGGCCATCCAGATCCGCCGGGATGCGGCTCTCGTCGTAGTTGGCGGTCTCATGTCCCTGCCAGCCGGAGAGGCGCAGCAGGTGTTCGGTATCCCGTATCCGGGCGGCGCCGGTGGCGCTCAGCTTCTGCTTGTCACTGCTGCCATCGTGCAGCACCTTGCTGCCGAGATAGGCATCCTGGCCCTGAAGGTAATCTTCCGGCTGCTTGGTGCTGATGACGATGGTGCCGCCGATGGCATCGGAGCCATGGAGGGAGGAACCGGCTCCCTTGGCCACCTCTATCTGTTTGACATCGTCGAGATCGAAGCTGAAGCGGCCCACCTTGTCGTTGAGGTCGTCGGCGCCAAAACCGTCGCTGACCCTCACCCCGTCCTTGATGATGAGTACCCGGTTGCCGCTCATGCCGCGGATGATGATGTTCTGGGGGCGGCCGGCGGAACCGGTCACCGAGACGCCGGGTTCGTTCTTGAACACATCGGTGAGCTCGGTGGCAACCTGGCGATCCAGATCCTCCTCCGTGATGACGGTGATGGAACCGGACACGTCGGAGAGCTTCTGTTCGATGCGCTGTCCCTTGACCACGATGGTTTCCCGCCCCTTGAGTTCGGGGGGCATGTCCGTTGTGTCGACCCCGGCGGGATCGCTGGCAGCCAGCGCCGTACCGGACAGCAGCATGGGCCAGTAGTGAAGAAGTCGAATTTTCATATTTGAGAATAATTATTATTTAAGCCTGAAGGTCGCGGATTATTGCAGAGGGAGTCAAGTAGATCAATAAATGACAATCATTATCATTTTGTTTTTATGATATTGATCGAATTGAATTTTTTGAGAGTTAAATCAGTAAGGTGGTGGCATACGTTTGCGAATGACGCCATGAGAAACAGGAGGACGGGTGTGGTGCGGGCAAGAAAAAACCCGCCATAGGGGCGGGCTCAAGGAGGTGGGCTGGCGCAGATCAGGGGGCGCGATAGAAGCGATTGAGCTCGTTCATCACCTGGATCAGGGTGCCCATGTCCGGGGTGCCGTGCTTGATGGGGCGATAGGTGTCGCGGTCCAGCAGCTCGAAGTCCCCCTGCTTGTTGAACTGGGTGATGGTGTTGCCCTGATAGATGGCGAAGTCATTCTGATCCCCCGCCAGCAGCCAGGTGCGTGTACTGGCTTCGAACAGGTTGCGCCCCGTGCTGTAGTCACGATAGGGGTTGCGTACACCCAGCATGTTCTTCATCAGGGTCGGTACCAGATCCAGGTGGCTGCTCGCCTGCGCCTGGGGCGCAGGTTCGGCACCAGGCCAGGCCAGCACCAGGGGGACCTGCACCTGATAGGTCGAGTAATTGCTGCCATAGCCCCAGCTGTTGCTCTGGGTCTCGTTGAACTCCTGACCGTGGTTGGAGGTGACCACGACGATGGTCTGATCATCAAGCCCCTGCAATTGCAGTTGGGTCAGCATCTGCTCCAGCAGTTGATCGGTATAGAAGACCGCGTTCTTGTAGCGGTTCTCCAGCTTCTGCAGGTTCTCGGGCCGATAGGCAGTGGCCGGGTTGAAGCGGGTCAACTCGGGCTGGAAGGGGCCCTTGATGCTGGCTGGCACCTGATAATCCCCCGGGCTAGAGAGATAGACCAGAGAGAACCAGGGTCTGTCCGCGGTGCGCGTGCCAAGCCACTGCTGCCAGTCGTCGATGAGCCTGCGGTCATCGGTCTGGCGGGAGACTAAGACCTGCTTGCGCAGACCCGCAAGCAGACTCTGGCGATACTGCTTGGCATCTTCCAGTGCACCGAACAGGCCGAACTGGTAGTCCTGACGCAGCATCTCGTCGAACAGCACGGGGGGGCGCTTGTCGGCCCGGATGTCCCCGTAATAGTGGCCGGGCAGCCCGTAGAAGAGGCTGAACATCCCCATGGCTTCATCATTGCCACCACTCATGTGCTGGCGGAAATTGAAGTGGTTGTCCGCGTAGCGTTGCAGATTGGGCATGTTGATGTTGTTGAGCATGTCGGCTCGCAGGGAGTCGACCACCACCACCAGCAGGTTCTTGTGATCGCTGGGTGCGCTCACACTGAGGGGGCGCAAGGGATAGAGCAGACGGTGCTCAGCGCTTCCCTGATCTTCGGCCTTCTTCTCATACTGCTCGAGGTCGAGCCAGCCATGCTTGGCCAGGAAGCTTCTGGCGGTCATGGGGTAGGAGAGGGGGAAGTTGGCCCGCTGCATGGTGATGGGTTGATACAGGGTCGCATCCGCCCAGCTGTTGACCAGATGGGTCAGGATGAAGCAGACCAGCAGGGCCAGTCCCACCTGATTGCCGTACTGGCGGCGTTTGCGCTTGTTGATCTTGCGCCACACATAGGCCGACAGCAGCAGTTGCAGCAGGAAGATGGCGGGCACCGCCACGAAGATGATGCTCCAGATAGAGCCCTCTTCGGTCTGCGCCTGATCCAGCAGCAGTTGCCACACCTGGCCATTCAAGTGGAACTTGAACAGCTGGAACACCTGGGTGTCGATAAGCAGCAGCACCAGCGCCAGGGTGGCGATAATGGATGAAATGAAGCGCAGCGGCTTCTCCCTGGGCAGGATGAAGCTCAAGGGGAAGATGGTCAGCAGATAGGTGACGAAGCTCAGGAACGAGAAATGACCTATCCAGCTGATGACGAGATAGGTCACGCCGAGCGTGGTCGACGGCCAGCTGATGGCGCCCAGGTAACGGGTCGAGATCAGCATGGCCAGGATGATGTTGAAGAAGGAGAACCAATGCCCCCAGGTGATCAGGCGAGAGACATTATCGCGATAGGGGTTGCCGGTTTCGACCATAATGATCCATCTGCTTGAAAAACATCAAAGAATGCGAAGAAACTCAGTGCGCATCGTGGCGATGGCCCACCGAGGCGGTGAGTGCCTGGATGAACTTCTCGGTGATCGCCTGGCGCTGGGCCGGGGCCATGCCGTTGATGATGTTGGTGGTCAGGTTGCCAAGGACCATCAGACTGAGATCCACCGGTGCCTTGTGTTTCTCCAGGGCGGTGATCAGGTCGTTCATCAGGGCGTCAAACTGCTCGTTATTGTACTTTGATACGATGGGCATAATCTTGGGTTCACCTCGGTTCAAAGCGCCTTATAATACTTCACCCTTTCGGCTAACACTATGGCTTTGTGACATGAGTCTCGATATCGACAAGATCATTCTTCACTCCCTGCGGGCGGGCAACGATGGCCAGCCCCACGCCGATACCCGCAGCCAGACCCTGCCTGCCGACGAGGCGGTACAAGGGCTGATGGCGGAGCTGCATCGCATCTACAACGGCAAGGGGGGGAAGGGCTTTGGCTTCTTCGCCGATCCCGAGGCCGCCGTCGCCGAGCTGGCGGAGGGGGAAGACGCCCCCAAGCAGCCTTCCCCCGCCTTTCGCATCGCCCTGGAGCAGCTGCTGGCGGAGCAGACCGAGTTCGTCCCCTTTTCCGTCAACCTGACCCAGATGCTGGTCAAGCAGCTGGTGGAGCATGCCCTGGACGAGCAGGGGGTGTTGCTGATTGCCAAGTACAACTATGTGGGGGTGGATTACCTGATGATCGCCCTGCTGGAAGGCAAGGAGAGCGTCACCGTGAGCGAGGCGCTGGAGCTGCGCCACATCCAGTACCTGGATATCGGCAAACTCAATCTGGTGGCCCGCATCGATCTCACCGAGTGGAAAACCCAGGGGGATTCGCGTCGTTATATCACCTTCAGCAAGGGCCGGGTCGGTCGCAAGCTGGGGGATTTCTTCATGGATCTGCTGGGGGCCCGGGAGGGCATGGATGCCAAGATCCAGAACAAGGGGTTGCTGCAGGCGGTGGACGATTACTGCGACAGCCGCCAACTCGAACCGGCCGAACGCAATGACTACAAGAAGCAGGTCTTCAAATATTGCACCGAGCAGGCCAGCGCCGGCGAGGAGATCGAGATCAAGGAGCTGTCGGCGGAGTTGCCCGGTGATGGGGACCTCGATTTTTACAGCTTCATCGGTCAGGAGTACGAGCTGGAGGAGCGCTTCCCGGCGGACCGTTCCACCCTGCGGGGCTTGACCAAGTTTGTGGGCTCCGGTGGCGGCCTGACTCTGAGCTTCGAGCAGAAGTTGCTCAACAGCCGGGTCTTTTACGATCCCCAGACCGACACCCTGACCATCAGGGGAGTCCCGCCCAATCTCAAGGATCAATTGCTGCGCCAGTCGTAATGTGATCCAGCCGTCATTTCTTGCAAAAAGGCACCGGAGTCCGCTCCGGTGCCTTTTTATTTAAGGGGGTGATGTAGATGGAAACCACCTCAGTACTTTTGTTAACACATTGAACAAAATATCGGGAATGAAAGGGTTTTCAGTGGGGTGAAATCCCTTTCAATGGTGTAAATTAATTTCCTTTCTGTAACTTAATTTCCATATCTTGGCAAAAATATGGGGATATCCCTTCCTAAGTCGCTGAAATAAGAAAATGTTTTCATAACTTTCTGGAAGAAAATACGTAATTGCATTTCAAAAATGCGAGGCGTGTCATGTGAGGCATTGACTGCTTGGGATAATATTCATCTGCACACAATGCTCTTACAGCGCGGAACTAATACAAGGAAAGGCTCATGAAAAAGAAATTGCTGTCATCCCTGATCGGTCTGGCTACCCTGGGCGTGGCCTGCTCTGCCACTGCTGCCATTGATGAAGGTCAGCTGACCATCTGGATCAACGGTGACAAGGGCTACAACGGCCTGGCCGAAGTCGGCAAGAAGTTTGAAGCCGAAACCGGCATCAAGGTCACCGTCGCCCACCCGGATCAGGTTGAAGTCAAATTCCAGCAAGCCGCCGCCACCGGCAACGGCCCGGACATCTTCTTCTGGGCTCACGACCGTTACGGTGAGTGGGTCAAGTCCGGTCTGCTGGTTCCCGTGACCCCGAATGCCGCCACCAAGGCCAAGTTCGAGCAATTCGCCTGGGATGCCATGACCGTCGATGGCAAGACCTATGGCTACCCGGTCGCGGTAGAAGCGGTCAGCCTGATTTACAACAAGGATCTGTTGCCCAACCCGCCGAAGACCTTCGAAGAGATCGCCAAGATCGACGAAGACCTGAAGAAAAATGGCAAGCGCGCCATCATGTGGGCCTATGACACCCCCTACTTCAGCTACCCCCTGGTGGCTGCCAACGGTGGTTATGCCTTCAAGAAGACCGCCACCGGCTATGACGTCAAAGACACCGGCGTGAACAACGCAGGTGCCAAGGCCGGCGTCGGCTACATCTCCGAGATGATCAAATCCGGTCACCTGGAGAAGGGCATCGACTACGGTGTGATGGACGCCAAGTTCAACAAGGGCGAAGTGGCCATGATGATCAACGGCCCCTGGGCCTGGAGCAACTTGGACAAGAGCGGCATCAAGTATGGCGTAGCCCAGCTGCCGACCCTGAAAGGCAAGCCGGCCAAGGCCTTCGTTGGCGTACTGGGTGCCACCATCAACGCCGCCAGCCCGAACAAGGATCTGGCCATCGAGTTCCTCGAGAACTACCTGCTGACCGATGCCGGTCTGGCGCCGATGAACGCCGACAAGCCGCTGGGTGCCGTGGCCCTGAAGTCCTTCCAGAAGACCCTGGAAGCCGACCCCAGCATCAAGGCCACCATGCAGAACGCCCAGAACGGCGAACCGATGCCGTCCGTGCCCGAGATGAGCCGTTTCTGGTCCTCCTTCGAAACCGCCCTCAAGAACGTCACCTCTGGCCGTCAGGGTGTTGACGAAGCCCTGGATACCGCTGCCAAGCGTATCGTCCAGTAAGCATGCACTACCCGGGAGGCCTTCGGGCCTCCCACTCTCTCAATCTCTCTTGGCGCAATAAAGGTTAATTGGCATGGAAGTAGTACCTTCTATCGAATCCTATGCCGGTCCGAAGAAAGACAAGTACGTCTGGCTGAAATGGACCATGGCGGCACTGATCGCAGTGCTTAATGGTTATGCGGCCGTGATGATGTATGCCAGCGGCGAGTGGGTATTTGCCCTGCTCGATCTGGTGGTCGTATCCGTCGGTCTCTATGTCTTCATGAACAAGAAGACCTATGCCCACCGTTATATTTTCCCCGGTGTGGCAGGCATGGTTGTTTTTATCATCTTCCCTCTTGCCTACACGATCGGCATCGCCTTCACCAACTATTCGGGATCCAACTTGCTCTCCCTTGAGCAGGCACGGGATTACCATCTGAAAAAAACCTACAAGGTGACCGGCGGTGAATTCGATTTCACCCTCCTGGGTGGTGAGAACAATCAGTTTCAGCTGTTGCTGAAACAGGACGACCAATCCTTTATCAGTCAACCCCTTACCTTGCTAAACAACAAGGCGCGTACCCTGGCCGTCCGTGAAGGACGGGTCCGTGACGAGCCCCAGGTTGTTCAGTTGCAGCCTCTGGACGGGGCCATGGTCGGCGAGGCGGCACCCATTCGTGCCATCGTTGATCACCGCACCCACCTGAGTGCCCTGGATGTGGTACTGCCGGAAGGCGATATCCATCTGACCCTGAGCAGCCTGCGCAAGTTCGCCGCCCAGAAACAGCTCTATACCCAGCTGGTCGACGGCGCCGTGCTCAAGTCCGGCGTCATGATCAAGGACAGCAACCTGCTGCGTGACAACCAGAGCGGCGAGCTGATGCTGCCCAACGGTGACACCGGCTTCTACCAGTACATCGATGCGGAAGGTCACTTCGTCGGCAAGGGCATTGCCCCCGGTTTCGTGGTGAGCGTGGGTTGGAAAAACTTCATGCGCATCGTGACGGACCCGGGTATCCAGAGTCCCTTCATGCAGATCTTCGTCTGGACCGTGATCTTCTCCGCCTGTTCGGTGGCGTTCACCCTGGCGATCGGCATGGTGCTGGCGTGTCTGGTGCAGTGGGAGCAGCTCAGGGGGCGTGGTTTCTACCGGGTCATGCTGATCCTGCCCTATGCGATACCGGCGTTCATCTCCATCCTGGTGTTCAAGGGCTTGTTCAACCAGAACTTCGGTGAAATCAACCTGTTCCTGGAAGCGGCCTTCGGCATCAAGCCGGACTGGTACACCAATCCCTTCCTGGCCAAGGTGATGATCCTCATCGTCAACACCTGGCTCGGTTACCCCTACATGATGATCCTCTGCATGGGCCTGCTCAAGGCCATTCCGGAAGATCTCTACGAGGCGTCCGCCATGGACGGGGCGGGGCCGGTACAGAACTTCTTCAAGATCACCGTACCGCTCTTGATGAAGCCGCTGACACCGCTGTTGATTGCATCCTTTGCCTTCAACTTCAACAACTTCGTACTTATCCAGTTGTTGACGAACGGGGCACCGGACATCATCGGAGCCACCACGCCGGCCGGGACCACCGACTTGCTGGTGAGCTACACCTACCGGATCGCGTTCCAGGGCTCGGGTGGTCAGGACTACGGTCTGGCCAGTGCCATCGCCACCGCCATCTTCCTCATCGTGGGTGCGCTGGCCTTGCTCAACCTGAAATTGTCCAAAGCCGACAAGCAACTGTAAGGAGGCTTCAACATGGCAATCGTACAACCCAAATCAGTCAAATACCGGGTGTGGGCAACCCACCTGGTGATGTGGGGCTTCCTGGCACTGATCATCTTCCCGCTGATCATGGTCATCGCCATCTCGTTCCGTAACGGCAACTTCTCGGTGGGGGAGATCATCCCCACCAATCCGACCCTGGATCACTGGAAGCTGGCGCTCGGCATGTCCATCACCAACGCCGATGGCAGCATCACGCCGCCGCCGTTCCCGGTGCTGACCTGGCTGTGGAACTCCATCAAGGTGGCGGGCATCACCGCCCTGATGATAGTGGTGCTCTCCACCACCTGTGCCTACGCCTTCGCCCGTCTGCGGTTCCGTGGCAAGTCCACCATCCTGCAGGGCATGCTGATCTTCCAGATGTTCCCGGCGGTGCTGGCACTGGTGGCCATCTACGCGCTCTTCAACAAGATTGGTGACTACATCCCCTGGCTGGGTCTCAACACCCACGGCGGCCTGATCCTGGCCTACATGGGGGGCATCGCCCTGCACGTCTGGACCATCAAGGGCTACTTCGAGACCATCGACTCCTCCCTGGAGGAGGCGGCGGCCATTGATGGCGCTACTCCGTGGCAGGCGTTCCGCCTGATCCTGCTGCCCCTGTCGGTGCCCATTCTGGCGGTGGTGTTCATCCTGGCCTTCATCGGCTCCATCACCGAGGTGCCCATGGCCTCCATCCTGTTGCAGGATGTGAACAATCTGACCCTGGCGGTCGGGGCCCAGCAGTATCTCTATCCGCAGAACTACCTGTGGGGTGACTTCGCCGCAGCCGCCGTGCTGTCAGGCTTCCCCATCACGGTCGTCTTCCTGCTCGCCCAGCGCTGGCTGGTGGGCGGTCTGACCGCAGGCGGCGTGAAAGGTTAACGGTTCATGGCCGGGGGAGCTGGCTCCCCCCGTCATCACGATTTGCAAAGATTCAAGAGCGGAGCTCGACATGGCTGAAGTAGTACTCAACAACGTTCGCAAAAATTACGACCCGGCTGTCCACAAGGACACCCTGCGCAGCATCAACCTCGACATCAAGGAAGGGGAGTTCATCGTCTTCGTCGGCCCGTCCGGCTGCGGCAAGTCCACCCTGCTTCGGATGATCGCGGGTCTGGAAGACATCACCAGCGGCGAGCTGACCATCGGCGGGCGCTACATGAACGACGTGCCACCGGTGGAGCGCAACGTGGGCATGGTGTTCCAGTCCTACGCCCTCTACCCGCACATGAACATCTACGAGAACATGGCTTTTGGCCTCAAGCTCAAGAAGATGGACAAGGAGAACATCCACAAGCGGGTGATGCGCGCCGCCGAGATCCTGGGTCTCGAGCCGCTGCTGGACAGAAAGCCCAAGGCCCTTTCTGGCGGTCAGCGTCAGCGGGTGGCCATCGGCCGCTCCATCGTGCAGCAGCCGCAGGTGTTCCTGTTTGACGAACCGCTGTCGAACCTCGACGCTGCCCTGCGGGTCAAGATGCGCATCGAGATCGCCAAGCTGCACAAGGAGCTCAACTCCACCATCATCTACGTGACCCACGACCAGGTGGAGGCCATGACGCTGGCCAACCGCATCGTGGTGCTGAGCCCGCTCAAGGGCGAGGCGGCCACCAACCTGGAGCAGTTCGGCACCCCCCTCGAGCTCTACCACAACCCGGACAACAAGTTCGTGGCAGGCTTCATCGGCTCCCCCAAGATGAACTTCCTGGCGGGCGAGCTGGTGGAGATCGGCGAGCAGGAGTGCTTGGTCAAGCTCACCTCCGGCGATACCGTCCGTGCACGGGTGGATGCCCGTCGCGGCGCGGTGGGCGACAAGGTGGAGCTGGGCATTCGCCCCGAGCACCTGGTGCCGCTGGGTCATGCCCATGCCGACAGCCGCGTGAGCGGCGTGGTGCAGGTAGCCGAACACCTGGGGGCCGAGTCCTTCGTCTACATGGACGTGGATGGTCACGACTTCACCGTCAAGGCGAGCTCCGACATCGACGTGGCCACCGGCCAGGAGTACAGCGTCGGCATCCCGGCCGAAGCCTGCTACCTGTTCGATGCCAAAGAGCAGGCGTTCCCGCGCACGGCCAAATATATCCGCGCCTGAGAGGGCGAGAGTGCCAGGTTTTCCTTTCTATACGTTCAATGCCTTTTGCCGGTCGCAAGACCGGCTTTTTATTGCCCGTCATCCGAAGCCCGGGTTCCGGCCAGCGGGTGCGGCTGGCCGGAACCCGTCACTGCCCGTGCTTGTCTGACTCGAGGGCGGCGGTGACGTCCGGCACGAAGTGCTGGCTGGTGAGCGGCGGGCGCTCATACCCTTCGGTCTTGATGGGGGGCAGGGTGATGGGCTCGTAGTGGATCGCCTCGTAGGGCACCTTGCCAAGGAGGTGGGAGATGCAGTTGAGGCGGGCGCGGCGCTTGTCGTCGGCGTCCACCACGAACCAGGGGCAATCCTCGGTATCCGTGTAGGTGAACATGTCATCCTTGGCGCGGGAATACTCGACCCAGCGGGAGCGGGATTGCAGATCCATGGGGCTGAATTTCCAGCGCTTGATGGGAGTGTTGATGCGCTCCTTGAAGCGTTTCTCCTGCTCTTCGTCGCTGACCGAGAACCAGTATTTGATGAGGGTGATGCCGGAGCGGATCAGCATCCGCTCGAATTCGGGGCAGGCGCGCAGGAATTCGCGATACTCGTCGTCGCTGCAAAAGCCCATCACCCGTTCGACCCCGGCCCGGTTGTACCAGGAGCGATCAAACAGCACCATCTCGCCCGCCGAGGGCAGGTGCGCCACGTAGCGCTGGAAGTACCACTGGGTGCGTTCCCGATCCGAGGGGGCGGGCAGGGCGGTGACCCGGCAGACCCGGGGGTTGAGGGGCTCGGTGATCGCCTTGATGACGCCGCCCTTGCCCGCGGCGTCGCGCCCCTCGAACAGCACCACCACTTTGAGCCCCTCCTGCTTGACCCACTCCTGCAACTTGACCAGCTCCTCCTGCAGGTGGGTGAGGTGATGTTCGTAGGTCTTCTTGTCCAGACGGGGGCGTTTCTTGCTCTTTTCCTTGGCCATCATCCTCTCCTTGGTGACTCCTCGTTGTGAGTCTCTCCAGCTTGCACCAGGCGGGCACCCCTGCCAAGGGTGGCGTGTTACACTGCCACCTCATCAGCCGCTGGCAACAGAAAAACAGGAAAGCCAGTTTCATCGCCGCTGGCAACAGGAGAAAACATGAAGCAGTTTATGGAGATAGCGGGCCGCCGCATGGCCTATCTGGACGAGGGGCAGGGTCCGGCACTGCTCTTTGGCCACAGTTACCTGTGGGGCAGTGCCATGTGGGTACCGCAAATCGAGGCCCTCAAGGGGCAGTATCGCTGCATCGTGCCCGAGCTGTGGGGTCACGGGGATTCCGATGTGCTGCCCGAGGGGCCATGCACCCTGGCGACCCTGGCCCGGGATCATCTGGCGTTGCTCGATGCCCTTGGCATCGACGAGTGCGTGCTGGTGGGGCTCTCCATCGGTGGCATGTGGGGCGTGGAGCTGGCGCGCATGGCGCCTGCTCGCCTCAAGGGAGTGGTGCTGATGGACAGCTTCGTCGGCCTTGAACCCCAGATCACCTGCGAGCGCTATCTCGGCATGCTGGCGATGATCGAACAGGTCGGCGCCGTGCCTGCGCCCATCGCCGATCAGGTGGCGCCGCTCTTTTTCGCCCATCAACCGGACGCGGCCCTGATGGCCGGTTTCAAGGCCCGGCTGGCCCAATGGCCCGCCGACAAGGTGGCGAGCCTGGTGGCGGTGGGGCGCAGCTTCGTGACCCGGGAGGATCGCATCGACTGGCTCGAAGAGATGAGGCTGCCCGCACTGGTGATGACGGGGTGCGAGGACAAGGCTCGCCCTGTGCTGGAGGGGTATCTGATGGCCGAGGTGCTGGGGTGCCCGTTCAGGGAGATCCCGGGGGCCGGTCACATCTCGACCCTGGAGAACTCCGCGTTCATCAACCAGGCGCTCGCCGAATTTCTCGCCGAAGTGGCAGGGTGACGCTGCGCCGGATAGCCGTAAAAAAGGAGCCATGGGCTAATGCCAGTCAGTTAAGCCTGACTGGCATTGTTTTTACTAGGTTTTCTCGTCGCATACTTCTGTGGTTTGGCTTTGATGCACCTTGGGTAACTTCGTTCTCGGCGGGCGGGTAACTTGAACTGCT